>JAUNUL010000181.1 GCA_030538175.1 Propionibacteriaceae bacterium
GTACCGAATCTGCGAGCGAACCCGCTCCCATCGCCGAGCCAACCGCGGGGGAGGTACCCGCTTCCGAACCCGTACGCCGGACCCCGCCGCGGCGAACCTCGGCTGCGGATCTCCCGGTCATCGAGCCGATGCTCGCGAGCCCCGCGGAGGTGAAGGACGTCCGACGTGGTGAGTTGGAGTTCGAGGTGAAGTGGGACGGATATCGGGCTGTGGCGTCGGTCGCCGGCGGGGAGGCGCTGTACCGCAGCCGCCGCGGCATCGACTTCACCGCGACCTATCCGGAACTGGCCGAACTGGCTGGACTCGTCGGCGACCACGAGGTCGTCCTCGATGGGGAGATCATCGCCATGGACGCCCACGGACGATCCACGTTCGAACTGCTGCAGACCCACAGCTCCGGAGCGGCAGCGGCGCACTACATGGTGTTCGATCTGCTCCATCTCGATGGGCGCTCGCTGGTCCGGGACCCTTATCTCGAACGCCGGGCGGCTCTGGAGGACCTGCTCGGCGAGGGGGGTCGCTTCGTCCGGGTGCCAACCACGTTCGGCGATGATGCGGACCTGGCACTCACCACCAGCCGCCAACTCGGGCTCGAGGGCGTGATCGCGAAGCGGCCGACGAGTGTCTATCAGCCTGGAAAACGGGCTCATACGTGGCTGAAGATCAAGCACCGCTTCACCCAGGATGTCGTGATCGTCGGCTGGACTCCGAGCGAGACCAGTGCCGCGCGAGTGCTTGGTGCGCTGATCATCGCGGTCAACGACGGCGACCGGCTGACGTTCGTCGGCAAGGTCGGCAGCGGCTTCACCGATCAGGCTTTGGCCGATGCGCGCGAGGTGCTCGACACGATCGGTCGCAGCGATCCGCCACTGGACGACGTGCCCGCTGCGGATGCCAGGGTCGCCCACTGGGTCGAGCCGCTGCTGGTCGGCGAGGTCGAGTTCGGCGAATGGACCGACACCGGTCGGCTGCGGCACCCGGTCTGGCGTGGTTGGCGACCGGACCGGCATGCCGAGGAGGTCGTGCGCGATGGCGGTCCCGGCGCAGACGACGACGATGACTGAGGTCGGTTGACCCGGTGCGCGGCGCCGACTCGCCAGCGCGGATGATCAGTCGGCGAGCAGGTGCTCCCGACCGAACAACACCGCTGCCTGACGTGCCGTCGGCGTGCCGACATCAAGGTCAGCACCGGCCTCGATCAGTTGGCGGACGATCGCATCCTCACCCTTGAACATGGCCCCGGCCACGATCGACTGGTCCCTGGTGTTGCGGGCATCCACATCGGCGCCCCGAGCCAACAGGGCAGTGACCGTCTCCTGGTGGCCGTGATAGGCAGCAAGCATCAGCGGAGTGTTCGCCTCGTGATCGAGCGTGTCCACCGGCAGGCCGTGATCGATGAACTCCATCAGGTCCTCAGTGCGCCCCTCGCGGGCGAAATCCATCGCGAGCGCGATGATGCGTTGGGTGTCCTCGGGGGTCAGCCGGGGCGCGGGATCCGAAGCGGAATCAGGGGTGGCGACGGCTGAATCGCCGGGGTCGATGCTCATGAGGACCATCGTGTCACCCGGCTCCGACAACGCCCGTCAGCGACCACGCCATCGACGCAGCCCCGCTCAGGTCCGCCGGCACGGCGAAATGACTGAGGCGCACCCCGACGAACACCAATGCGGCGATGGCCACGAGTGCCAACACCACGATCAGCAGCGTCCCCCAGGTCCGTCGGATCCGTTCGTGTTGCCCCACCAGCGGGGGTCGCGGTGGCGCCGTGGTGTCGATCTCCGCGGGTCGCCAGGCGTCCACGTGGGCGGGCTTGTGGTGGGCAAGGTCGGCGTACGATTCTGGGACATCCGCGGCCAACACCGCGAGGTCGGCGGTCGGCTCAGCGGGCGAGGGCACGACCGGTTCGACGCGGTGCGCAAGTTCCGTCGTCGCATCGTTGCCGCCGAGCACCCGGGACAGCGCGGCGGAGACATCGGCGGCATTGCGCAACCGCACGCCACGCTCCCAGGCGGTGGGGACGAGGATGCGGGCGCAGATTTGATCGAGGGCCTCCGGCACGCTCGGAACCAGCGTCCGGGGGCACAGGATGTTGCCGTGTTCGTCGACCGGGGCGCCCGGGAGCCCATGTGCGGAGCCGCCCGGCCAGTGCGCGGTCAGCGCGGCATAGAGCAGGGTGCCGAGCGCGGTGACATCTGCCTCGCGGGCATCGCTGGAGCGGCTCGCCTCGGCGGACATGTCGGCGTCGAGGAGCCCGGCGATCTTCACCGATCCCGTTGCCGAGATGAAGATCGTCGCGGGGGAGAGGCTCTGGTGATAGACCTTGCTGGCATGCAGCCCGGCCAGGGTGTCGGCGATCTCACGCACCAGCCAGGCGGCTTCCAACGCCGTCAGAGGTCCCTCGGTGAGCAGGTCAGCCAGGGTGCGACCCGGGGCGTACTCACACACGATGTACGGACCGACCCCGTCGTCGGGGGTCGACTTGCCCGGCAGGGTCGCGTCCAGCACGCGGCGGACACGGAAATCAGAGGCGATCGCGGCCTTGCGTGCAGCGGCGATCAGAGCGCGGTGGCGACGGTCAGCCGGCAGCAGGTGCACGGTGACAGGCCGGGCGAGAACGACATCAATCGCCCGCCAAGTCTGGGCAGCGGCACGCTGCACCAACAGCTCCTCCAGGCGGTATCGCTCCTGCAGGAGAACCCCCGGTTGCGCTTCGCCCACCCGGTTCGGTCTGGGCCGCGTCTGCTGCGTGATCGGACTCACTCCCATCGCTCTTCTATTCGAATCCATTGTGCCGTGCCTCACAACGTGAGGCCGATTCGCGTTCCGCACGGCAGCCCATGTTGGTGTTGTCTGCTCTCACCGTGGGGAGTGTGGACTGCAGCCGGCTTCTTCGCTCATCCAGGGCCGATCCCGCGTGCGTTGGTGACACCGACCGCGAGTCCTCGCGGGACGTGACGTCAGCGGTCAGGCGGTCATGGTCGCCGGGGCGCGGCTGTTGTGTTTGGGCGGTCGTTCGGGTTCGATGGAGGCATGCCTTTGCAAGGGGAGTACGCCGAGTTGCTGCCGGGCTGGCAGCGTGATCAAGTCGAGCAGATCATGGCCGCCGGGGACACCCGCGCCGTGGATCTCAACGGGATGTCAGTGGTCATCGTCACCGTCCGAGGAGCAAAGTCCGGGCTGCTGCGCCGGGTTCCGCTGATGCGTGTCGAGCACGACGGCGCCTATGCTGCGGTCGCTTCCCGCGGCGGCGCACCGAGCAACCCGGCGTGGTATCACTCGATCAAGGCCAACCCCGAAGTCATGGTCCAGGACGGCACCGAGACCCGCGACTATGTCGCGCGCGAGATCTCGGGCGCCGAGCGTGACGAGTGGTGGGAGCGCTGCGTCGAGGCCTTCCCTCCGTACGCGGAGTATGCCGTCAAAGCCGCAGAGTCGTCCGGCCGGACGATCCCGGTGTTCGTCTGCGAGCCCGTGGCTGACTGATGCGGTGTCGGCCGGGTCATCCCAGGCCGGTCCTCCCAGACTGAGGCTCTCGGGTTGACCGAGCCGGCACGCCGGCTGACCCGGGTCGATAGGTTGAGTGCATGCAGTTTGGACTCGATATTGCCCAGCAGCGAGTGTCCTTCGCCGAGGTGATCGACCGGGCCCGGTTCGCCGAGGAGCTTGGTTTCACCGGCGTGTGGGGCTTCGACCACTTAGTCGCGATGTACGGCGAACAGCCCGGCGAAGCCTTCGAAGGCATGACCACTTTGGCCGCCCTCGCCACCGCGACCTCGACCGTGCGTCTCGGCCTCATGGTCGCCGGCGTTACCTATCGCCACCCGTCCCTGTTCGCCCACCAGGCCAACACGATCGACCACGCCAGCAACGGCCGCCTCGAGATCGGCCTCGGCAATGCGTGGTATGAAGCCGAGCACACCCAGCTCGGGTTCGACTTCCTCACCACCGGCAAACGCTTCGACCTGCTCGAGGATCAACTCGAGATCCTCACCCGGTTGATGACCGGCGAGAAAGTCTCCTATGCCGGCAAGCGCGTGAGCCTCAACGATGCCCAGCTCTATCCGCCGCCGGTGCAGCAGCCCCACCCGCCGATCTGGATCGGTGGCGCCGGGCCGCAGCGGACCATGCCGCTCGTTGCCAAGTACGCCGACTATTGGCATGCCCAGCCAGAGCCAATGAAGCAGCGCCTCGACCTGCTCAAGGAGCTCTGTGATGCCGAGGGGCGCGACATCAAGTCGATCAAACGGGTGACCTCGCTCAGCCTCGACCCCGACCCGGACACGATCAAGCGGACCGTCGACGAGCACATCGCCAACGGCATCGCCTATCTCTATTGCGGTTGGCCGGGCGAGGGCCGCCCCGCGATCGAGCGATTCGCCGAACACGTCATGGGGCGCTGACCCGGCGTACTCGAACGAAGGGCTCGACGCGCGCACTCAACCCGTGCGCCGAGCCCCTTCGCGATCAGTCGGGCGCTGCTCAGTCAGCCCTGCTCAGTCCAGGTCGTCCGGCAGGTTGTCGCGGACGACCTTGCGCAGGACCTTGCCCAGCATCGACCGGGGGAGTTCGCCATCAGCCGGCAGCACACGCTTGGGCACCTTGTAGGCGCTCAATTCACCGCGAACGTGATTGCGGACCGTCTCCTCATCGAAATCGTCTGCCTCGACGACCGCGACGATCACCTCGCCACCATCGGGTCGGCGATGTCCGACGACAGCTACGTCGTTGATCCCCGGGACGGTTCGGATCACGCTCTCGACCTCCGACGGTGACACGTTGAAGCCGCCGGTGATGATGATCTCCTTGGCCCGGTCGACGATGGTCGCGTACCCATCCTCATCAACCGTCACGATGTCACCGGTCCGCAGCCAACCGCCCGGCAGCAACGTCGCCGCAGTCTCGTCCGGGTTGTTCCAGTAGCCCTGGAAGACCTGCGGTCCCTTGATCTGCAGCTCACCCGGCTCACCCTGGGCGACCTCGCGGGTCGGGTCATCCGGGTCGGTGACTTTCATGAGGGTGGACGGGAAGGGTACGCCGATCGTCCCCGTGCGACGGGTCGGCCAGAACGGATTGCCGAGCGCCACGGGGGAGGACTCGGTCATGCCGTAGCCCTCCACCAGTAGTCCACCGGAGACCGACTCCCACAACTCGACGATGTCGTCGGTCAGGGCCATCGCACCCGAGATGCAGAACCGGGCGGATTTCAGGGAGATGCCCTGTTCCTTCGCGGCCTCGGCGGTCTTGCGATAGATCGGCGGCACCGCGCAATAGACGGTCGGCGGGGTCTTCTTCGCCGCCTTCAACACCATGTCGACATCGAACTTCGGGAACAACACAATGTTGGCCTGCTTGAGCACGCCATAGGTCAGATAGAGCGTCATCCCGAACGCGTGGAACATCGGCAACACCGCAAAGAACACTTCCTTGCGATATTCGGCATCCTTCATCCATGCCGCGCCCTGGAGCGCGTTGGCATAGAGGTTGGCATGGGTGAGGATCGCGCCCTTGGGCTGCCCGGTCGTGCCAGAGGTGTACTGAATGACCGCCACATCCGACACTGACGGTCGCGGCATACCCGGGTCGATCGCCGGCGCAGACACCAGGTGCCGCCACGGCAGGGTCCCGGTGGTCGGAGCGGTGAGCCCCTTGCGGGTCTCGACGAGCTTCTTGATCGGCAGACGCAGCGCCAGACGCATCGTCAAGGGGAACTCATCGAGCAGGTTGACGGCCACGATGTGCTTCAACGCCGCTGTGGGCAGCTTCGGCACGGCAACATCCCACGCGATCGCCACCTGAGCCCCATGATCGGCGAACACGCCAGCCAACTCGTGTGGGGTCGACAACGGGTTGTGCTCGACCACGATGGCGCCGATCCGCATCGCCGCATAGAAGGCGACCACGTGCTGGGGACAGTTCGGCAGCATGATGGCCACCCGGTCACCCGCGCGTACGCCCAGTCGGCGCAGCCCCTCGGCAGCGCGGAGCACCTGAGCGCCGAGATCGGCGTACGAGGTCGTGCGGCCGAAGAACGTCAGCGCGGTCGCGTTGCCGGCCTCGGCGACGGACCGAGCGAGAAGGTCGGACAGGGACTCATCCGGCAGCTGGATCTCTGCTGGTACGCCCGGCTGATAGCGGGCGACCCAATCCGGCACCGGGGTCGCGTCGGGCACGGGGAGTGTGGTGGGTTCGGGCGCCTGCGGCGCGGGGTCCTGGGGCG
>JAUNUL010000182.1 GCA_030538175.1 Propionibacteriaceae bacterium
GGAAGTCGCCCTTGCGCTTGCGGCGGTCGTTGTAGGCATAGACCAGCGAGTGGGTGACCTGCTCCTTGGCCTTGCGATAGAGGCGGGAGCGCTGCCCGCGATAGCCGGAAGCCTGCTCGAGGATTTCGCGGCGCTTCTTCTGCGCATTGACCGAACGCTTGACGCGTGCCATGTCGGTTGTCTCCTAGGTTAAGAAAAAAGTCTGTGGGTGGGGCGGTCGCTCGGAGCGCGTGGCTCAGAGCAGGCCGAGGAGCTTCTTGGCCTTCTTGGCGTCGCCCTTCACGAGGACCGCGTCACCGTCGAGGCGACGGGTGCGACGGCTCGACTTGTGTTCGTTGAGGTGCATCTTGCCGGCACGGCGATGCATCACCTTGCCGGAGCCGGTGACCCGGAAGCGCTTCTTGGCACCGGAATGCGTCTTCATCTTCGGCATGCTTGCCGCTCCTTCTGGGCACGCGAACGTGCCATCGATATGCGTCCCGCAGAGGTAGCCCCCTCGGGTGACCCGGTCCGGGTCAAAGCCGGTCCGATCGCGCAGGGACGGTCGGATCGACTTGGGATTGACGACTCAGAGGTCGATATCCGGGTCCATGTTGTCGGCAGGACCCTTCTTTTTCTTCTTCGGCGGCTCGGCTGCGGCCTGGGCCCGCCGTTCCACCTGGTGCTGATGATCAGCTTCCTGGTTGGCCGAGCGCACCGCGGCGCGTCGGTCACGTTCGGCGGCCACGTCCACGCGGGCCTCGGTCTTCTTCTTGGTGGGACCGAGCACCATCAACATGTTGCGGCCGTCCTGCTTGGGTGCGGACTCCACAAAGCCGAATTCCTCGACATCATCGGCCAGCTTCTTCAGCAAGTTGAACCCGAGCTCGGGGCGGCTCTGCTCACGACCACGGAACATGATGGTGATCTTCACCTTGTCCCCGGCCTTGAGGAAGCGGACGACGTGACCCTTTTTGGTCTCGTAGTCGTGCCCATCGATCTTCGGTCGAAGCTTCATTTCCTTGATGACCGTGTTCGACTGGTTGCGTCGAGCGCTGCGGTCCTTCTGGGCTGCTTCGTATTTGAACTTGCCGTAGTCCATCAGCTTGGCCACCGGCGGGCGGGCCATGGGCGCGACCTCGACCAAGTCAAGATCCGCCTCGCGGGCCAGCCGCATGGCGTCCTCAATCCGGACAATGCCAACCTGCTCGCCGGCGGGGCCGACGAGACGGACTTCTGAGACGCGGATGCGATCGTTGATGCGTGGTTCGGTGCTGATGTGTCCTCCAATATGAATCGTTGTCGACGGTCCTCCGCCAGACGCCGGATCACTTGTTCGGCAACGACAAAAGGCCCCCGCCGAAGCGAAGGCCTGATGAACCCGACAGATGAACCATCTGTCCGGTGCCGACCTGCCAACTGCTGAAAGCGTCGGAAGGTGGGAGATCAGGTCTCCACTTTCAAGTGATTCGCGCACGACGAATCAGTCGGCGTCCATTCTAATCGAACGTTGCGCTCAACACCAATCGGGTCGGTACGCCTGGTTTCGCGCCCTTCGTTCTCCCTTGCGGCCACGCAAGCTCAGGCGGCCGGTTCCCCTGGCTGCACGACCTGCAGAGCGGGTCGGGTCGATGCCGAGTCAACGTCGCTCGCCGGCAGGTCCACGACCGTGCCGGGGACGACCCGGTCTGCACCGGCGTGCAGATCCGCTGCGCCGTCGGCGCCGGAGATGCCCGCCAAGCCCTCGGCCAAGAAGTCCAGCAGCAGCGCGTGCACGGTCTCGGGGTCATCGCGTTGGGCCCAGTGGCCGACGCCGGGCAGCAGCTCGAGCTGTGCGTTCGGGAACAGCCCGGCGGCCTTCACCGCATCGGTCGACGGGAAGATCATGTCGTGTTCACCGTGGATCAACAGGACGGGCTGGGTTATCTCGCCCAAGCGGTCACTGAAGTCGGTGCGGTTGCCCAGCAGACCGAGCTCGTGGCGCTGGAACTCGTTGAAAGTCGCGAGCGCCGGCGTCTCAAGGGCCGCGTTGCGCACCCCGGCCGCCAGTTCGTCAGAAATCACGGACTTGGTCAGGACAGCGGTAAGACCGAAGCTGGTCAGGAACGGGTTGGCCGACACCCACTGGATCGACTCGATGAGTCCCGGAATCCAGGACCCCAACATCATCAGCGGCTGTGCGGCCAGCGTGCTCTGGTAGCCATAGCTCGCGACCAGCGCCAGTCGGCGTACGCGATCGGGGCGACGCAGGACGTGACCGATCGCCATCCCCCCACCCATCGACACACCGACGAGATCATGCTCGGGCAGGTCGAGGTGATCGATGAACTCAGTGACGTACGCGATCTGGTTGGCCATTGTGGCGAAGCTCCGCGAGCGCGGGCTGCGGCCATAACCGGGATGGTCGGGTGCGATCGCACGGTAACCCTGATCGGCGAGCAGTTGGATGGTCGGCCCCCAGGACAACGCCGCATTGTCAGCCCCACCACCGTGCAGGAGCACCACGGGATGACCGTCGGCCGGACCGGCCTCCAGCCAGGACACCCGGGTGCCGGACGGCAGCGTCGTCTCAGTGCGGATCATGCGTTCTCCTGGGACTCGGGGACTGGGTGATCGTGACCATCGGTCTGGCCACCGGCCGGCGCGAGCCAGCCATAGGTATCGTCAGGCAGCCGAACGAGCCGGCGACCCAACGCGAGGTTCTCCAACACGCTGCCCTCGATCACGAACGGGTGCGGACCCGCCAGATCGACGACAACGGTGCCGGCGCTGGACTGGGTTGCCGTATCAGCCACGACATCCAACGTCGCGGGCACCGGACGTGCCTGCGGATTCCATGCCGTCAGCGCGTCGACCCCCGTGAAGGCCAACATCGCGCGCCGTCCGTCAGCCTGTTCGAGCAGGACGGCGGCCATCTCGGCATGTCTGGTCGGATCGTGCTCCATGGTTTCGTCGCCCGACGCCAACAACGGCACCAGCAGCCGCGACAGACACAGCTCCACAACACCGTCGAGATAGACCGCGGTCTCGGTCGAGGCGTTGGCTGCAGCGAGGGCGTTGCGGACCTGCTCCGACGGGCGCCCGTCGTCATCCGCGAATGCCTCCGAATAGCCCCCCAGACTGCGATCCGCGCCAAAACCGGCTGGTAGGTGTGGGCTCATGAGGGACGACGGTACACCCGTTTCAGGGTTCGGCAAGGGCCTACCACCCGGTTTGGGGTGCCCTCAGATGAGAGGGTAGACCCATGAACGTCATGCTGCCCGTCGCCGTTTCCCTGACTGTCCTGGGCCTGATTCTGGCCATCATTCTGTGGCTCCGCGGACGTCGTGGCCGGGCCGTCCAGGCCCTCGGGTTCTCCGTCCTGCCCATGGGTCTGTATCTGACGGGCTTGTTGGTCTTGGTCTTCGACGCGGTGACCGCGCTCGCCCGTTGGGGTGTCCGGCTCGTGTTCAGCCCCATCATCGGCATCGGGCTCTCGTTGATCGGGCTGGCGATCGTGCTGTGGATCGTGGGCGGTTTCGTCGCGAGGCGTACGCGACCCGCGGTCACCACCGGCGCCGATCGTGCGGCCGCGGCCAGCGGCCGAGACACCCGCAACAAGGGAGCCGGGAAGGCGCTGCAGCCGAAAGCACCCAAGGCCCAAGCAAGTGGGGCGGGCGATGAGTTCGACGAGATCGAAGAGTTGCTCCGCAACCGCGGGATTCAGTGATCCCCGAGCCGTCGGGACCCGCGATCAGGTGCCGGGCTGACCCTTCCCCCGGAAATGGGCGTGCAGCGCGCGGAGCTCCGCGACCGCAGCATGGGCCCGGTCCTTGTCGGTGGTCTGGATGCCGATCATCTGGCGTCGCACGGGATCGTCCTCAGTGCCGGCGAGCATGGCGTACGCCCACGGGTCGCCATGGCGATATTGGATCTCTGCGATCTCGTCCCACCGCAGACGACGGATCGAGATCGCGTTGCGGATCATCAACCCCTTCTCGTCGGCGCGGACGATGCTCATCCCGAGCCCCATCATGAACCCAATCAGCACCAGGCCGATCACGATCAGCGTGAGGATCTGGAAGTTGTTGAACCTCGCACGGATGATCGGGTCGAGCGCCAGCCAGCCGAGTGCGCTGGCGGCGATCAGCGTCACGGAGAAACCGATCGCCCAGATCAGCAACGTGCGGGCCCGATAGACCTTCGGCAGGGGCGGCAGCTGCCCCGTTCGCCCGGCCGTCACAGCCGACAGGCGGCGATATCGGTGACGAGGATCGCGCGGGCGCCGAGCTCCCACAGATCGTCCATGATGGCCTGCGCATCGGAGCGCTTCACCATCGCCCGGACCGCCACCCACCCCTCACGGGCCAGCGGAGACACCGTGGGCGACTCGAACCCCGGAGTGACGGCAGCCGCCGCTTCGACGATCGCCTCCGGACAGTCGTAGTCCATCATCACGTAGTTCTCCGCGACCAACACCGCGGACAGCCGCCGCTGCAGCCGCGCCAGCCCATTGCCCAGCGGGGTGTCCTCGCGCTTGATGAGGATGGCCTCGGAATGCAGGATCGTCTCGCCGAAGACCTCCATGCCCGCCTGGCGCAACGTCCGTCCTGTCTCCACGACGTCCGCTATCGCGTCGGCTACACCGAGCCGGATGGAGCTCTCCACGGCACCGTCGAGCTTGATCAACCGCGCTTCGATCCCCCGCTTGGCAAGGTCTGCCTTCACCAGCCCGGGATAGGAGGTGGCGATGCGCTTGCCGTCCAGGTCGGGAATGTCCCAGTGGTGCTCGGCGGGTGCGGCGTACCGAAAACGGGTGGCACCGAAACCGAGCGGCATGACTTCCTGGGCTGCGGCCCCGGAATCCAGCAGCATGTCCCGACCCGTGATGCCCACATCGAGAGTCCCCTCGCCCACATAGACAGCGATGTCCCGCGGGCGCAGGTAATAGAACTCCACGTGGTTGGCCTGGTCGGTCAGGACCAATTCCTTGGCATCGGAACGCTGCCGATAGCCCGAGTCGCGCAGCATCTGCTGGGCGGCGTCGGACAGCGATCCCTTGTTGGGCACAGCAATCTTGAGCAGGGGCCGATCATTCACGGCGGCGTTTCCAATCTGAAGTTCAGAGGTGGCGATAGATGTCGTCAGGCGAGAGATCCAAGGCGAGCATCATCACCTGCAGGTGATAGATCAACTGGCTGATCTCTTCAGCGGCTTCGTCGGTCGACTGATATTCGGCGGCCATCCAGACTTCGGCAGCCTCCTCGACGATCTTCTTGCCGATCGCATGCACGCCGGCATCGAGTCGCTTGACGGTGGACGAACCCTCCGGGCGCGTCCGGGCGATCTCGGTCAGCTCTGCGAACAGGCCATCGAAAGTCTTCACGGTGCCCCACCCTATGCGAACTTCCGGACTAGTCCGGCCGGGTGACGGCCTCCGGAATCATTCAGAGGCGAACGCCGAGCAGAGCATCGGCCAAGTCAGTGATCAGGCCCGGCGCGTCGGTGTCGTCGCCGTCGATGCTCAGGGAGGCAGCGGCCCAGGTGTCGATCGCGCTCAGCGCACGGGGTGCGTCGAGATCATCGGCCATGGCGGCGCGGACCTCGGCTAGGACGTCGGTGGCCGGCAGGGTCGCCGACAGGTTCGTCGCCTGGCGCCAGGCATCGAGACGCTGTTCGGCCTCTGCGAGCAGGTCATCGGTCCAGGACCAGTCGCTGCGGTAGTGGTTCGCGAGCAGCGCCAACCGGATCGCCATCGGGTCGGTGCCGGTGGTGCGCAGCTTGGAGACCAGCACGAGATTGCCCTTGGACTTCGACATCTTCTCGCCATCCAGCCCAACCATGCCGGCGTGGACGAAGGCCTTCGCGAACGGTTCGCCGGTGGCCACGACGGCCTCGGACGAGCTCATCTCGTGGTGTGGGAAGGCCAGATCGGACCCACCGCCCTGGACATCGAACGTCGTGCCGAGGAAGTGCTCCGCGATGGCGGCGCACTCGATGTGCCACCCCGGACGGCCACGACCGAAGGGGCTGTCCCAGGCCGGCTCACCCTCCCGTTCAAGCTGCCACACCAGGCAGTCAAGGGGGTGCCGCTTGCCTGCGCGGTCGGGGTCTCCCCCACGCTCACCGAAAATCTCCAGCGCCGTCTTCTCATCGAGACCGGCCACCTGGCCGAAGTCCGGATCGGAGTGGACCGCGAAATACCAGTCCCGGGGCTCCTGCTCGAGCTGATAGACCGCTTCGGGCCCGAACTTGC
>JAUNUL010000183.1 GCA_030538175.1 Propionibacteriaceae bacterium
CACCACTCCGGCTCCGCAGCACTTTCCACCACGGCGCTCTCCTCCACGGCATTGTCCTCCGCCGTGATCTCCTCGCCGGTGGTCTCCTCGGGTTCCTTCACGCCGCGAGTCTATGCCGACCGCGGGCCCGGACGAGGGTCCTGCGACCGGGCCCGCGCAGAACCTGACACAATGAGAAGCAGGGCCCCAGCGCAGGTGTCTGTGCCAGACTTGATTGGTGACGGGCAGGGGGCATCGTGCGGTTTGGTGCAATCGGGCTTGAGCCCGCGGAGGGAGCTTCACCACGTGGCCACAGTGAGCTATAGGGACGCAACTCGGATCTTTCCCGGCGCAGACCGGCCCGCCGTGGATGGCCTCACCCTGGAGATCGGCGACGGCGAGTTCATGGTGCTGGTCGGCCCGTCCGGGTGTGGAAAATCCACCTCCTTGCGGATGCTCGCTGGTCTCGAAGAAGTCAATTCCGGCAGCATTTGGATCGGTGACACCGATGTCACCAACCTGCCGCCGAAAGACCGCGATATCGCGATGGTCTTCCAGAACTACGCGCTCTATCCGCACATGACCGTGGCCGAAAACATGGGCTTCGCGCTGCGCATGCAGAATGTTCCCCGAACCGAACAGGAACAACGGGTCACCGAGGCTGCCCGGTTGTTGGGCCTGAAGGAATTCCTGCACCGCAAGCCGAAAGCGCTTTCCGGGGGTCAGCGTCAGCGGGTCGCGATGGGGCGGGCGATCGTCCGGCAGCCGCGGGTTTTCCTGATGGATGAACCACTGTCCAACCTCGACGCGAAACTGCGCGTGTCCACCCGCACCCAGATCGCCGCACTCCAGACCCGCTTGGGCGTCACCACCGTCTATGTGACCCACGATCAGGTCGAGGCCATGACGATGGGCGATCGGGTCGCGGTGATGAAGGATGGCCTGCTGCAACAGGTCGACTCCCCGTTGGCGCTCTATGACACCCCCCGCAACCTCTTCGTCGCGGGCTTCATCGGCTCCCCGGCAATGAACCTCATCGAGGGCCGGGTCACCGAGGGTGGCGTCCAGGTCGGCGACTTCGTCGTGCCGGTCTCCCGGGAGGTCCTGGCCAAGGCCCCGGGTGAGGACGTGCTCACCATCGGCATCCGCCCGGAGAACTTCGTCTTGTCCGAGGACGGCGGCATCGGGATGGATGTGGCCGTGGTCGAGGAGTTGGGCGCCGACTCCTATCTCTATGGCATCCCGAGCAGTTATCCGGCCGATGCTCCGTTGCCGGCTCCCCAGTTGGTGGCACGGATCACCTCCCGCAGGACACCCCAGAAGGGTTCGCAGGTGCGGCTGCAGGTCGATCCGGAATATGTCCACGTGTTCTCCCCGAGGACCGGCGACCGGATCTCCTGAGTCCGTGCGCCCGCGCATCTGGTTTGACAGACTGACCCCGTGCCGCGATTTCTGACAGCGACGCCAGACGCACGGCTCATCACCCTGCCGTGGGATGTGCCGTTGTCCAGCTGGCCTGATGACCGTCTCGTCGCGCTGCCCCGCGGCATTTCCCGGCACGTGGTGCGGTTCATCTGGGTCGGCGACGAGGTGTACGCCGCGAAGGAAGTCATCGAGCATCTCGCCTTCCACGAATATCGACTGCTGCAGGACCTCGCCCGCCTCGATACTCCCGCGGTGGATCCGATCGGGGTGGTGACGGGGCGGTATGCCCCGGACGGCACCCCCCTCGACCCCATCCTGCTGACCCGTCACCTGCGCTTCGCCCTGCCCTATCGCTCGCTGTTCACCTCCGGGGTGCGGGCGGAAACAGTGGGCCGCCTCATCGATGCCCTGGTCGTGTTGCTGGTGCGCCTGCATCTGGTCGGCTTCCACTGGGGCGACGTGTCGCTGTCAAACACGTTGTTCCGTCGCGATGCCGGCGAATTCGCGGCCTATCTGGTGGACGCTGAGACCGGAGAACTGCACCCTTCCCTGAGCAATGGCCAGCGGGAGCACGACCTGGAGTTGGCGCGGGTGAACCTGTTCGGTGAGTTCCTCGACCTGCGTGCCAGTGACCAACTGGATGCCTCGATCGATCCCGAGGCCCTCATCGATCAGATCGAGGCGCGCTATCGCGACCTGTGGGCGGAGCTCACGGGAGCCGAGGAATTCGACGAGTCCCAGATGCACCGGGTCGACAGTCGGGTCCGCCGACTCAACTCGCTCGGCTTCGACGTCGCCGAGCTCGACATCACGACCGACATCGACGGCACGTCCGTGCGGATCCAACCCAAGGTCGTCGATGCCGGACACCACTCCCGCCGCCTGCTGCGGCTGACCGGGCTCGACACCGAGGAACACCAGGCCCGCCGGTTGCTCAACGACCTGGACTCGTTCCGGGCCCGCACCGATCAGCAGGGCGCGGATGAGGCCCTCGTCGCTCACCAGTGGCTCACCGAGTGCTTCGAGCTGGTCGTGTCCTCAGTTCCAGCCCATCTGTTGGGCAAACGGGATGCGGCGCAGATCTATCACGAGTTCCTGGACTATCGCTGGTTCCGCTCCGAGGCAGCCGGGGAGGAAGTGCCGATCGAGGTCGCGGCACAGGGCTATGTGGACGACATTCTCACCCGACTGCCCGATGAGGCCCGCCTCCCGGGCGGGGCCTGATCGACCGACCTGTCAACGCAACAGCGACCTGGCAATCACGAGCCGCTGGATCTGGTTGGTGCCCTCGAAGATCTGGGTGACCTTCGCCTCGCGGAAATAGCGTTCGACGGGGAAGTCCCTGGTGTACCCCACTCCACCCAGCACCTGGATCGCATCCGTGGTGACCGCCATCGCCGCATCGGTGGCGGCCAGCTTGGCGATCGCGGCCGCCCTCGTGACGTCCAGACCCGCATCGAGTCGTCGCGCACCGTCGAGATACAGCGCCCGCGCCGCTGCGACCCGGGCGGCCATCTCGGCCAGCAGGAAGCGGATGCCCTGGAAGTCCGCGATGCGCGTGCCGAACTGCTCGCGCTCCTTCGCGTACGCCACCGCCGAGTCGAGGGCTGCCTGCGCCAACCCGGTCGCCGACGCCGCCACCCCGAGCCGGCCCTTGGCCAACCCTGCCATCGCAATCCGCTGCCCATCGCCCTCGGCGCCGACGCGATCCCGGGCGGGCACGCGGACACCATCCAAGAGCAGCGGCGTCGTCGGGGACGCCCACATCCCCATCTTCCGTTCGGGCGGTCCTGGGATCAGCCCCGGCGCCCCGGCCGGGATATGGAAGCAACTCAGCCCATCCCGGGCGTCACTGGTGCGCGCAAAGACTTGGTAGTAGTCCGCCACTCCCCCGTGGCTCGTACAGGCCTTCTCACCGGTCAGGACATAGTCGTCGCCTTCGCAGACGGCCTTGGCACGGATGGCCTCGACATCGGAACCAGCCTGGGGTTCGGACAAGGAGAAGGCCCCCAACAGACTCCCGCCGAGCATTCCCGGCAGCAAGCGCTCCTGCTGTTCGGCGTCGCCGAAGTGAACGACAGCGTGACAGGTCATCACATGCACGCTCGCGCCGACCCCGACGATCATCCACGCGGTCGCGACCTCTTCGAGCGCCTGCAGATAGACCTCATAGGGCTGACCGAGCCCGCCGACCGACTCGGCGTACGGCATCGCGAACAGGCCCAACTCACCCAACTCGCGCACCAAGGCCCGCGGGAACTCCTCGGCTTCCTCCATCGCTGCCGCCACGGGGGCGAGGCGTTCGCGGGCGAACTCCGCG
The DNA here is from genome assembly GCA_030538175.1 of Propionibacteriaceae bacterium. Classification (GTDB taxonomy): domain Bacteria; phylum Actinomycetota; class Actinomycetes; order Propionibacteriales; family Propionibacteriaceae; genus Enemella. The sequence goes on from JAUNUL010000183.1 coordinate 3,725, forward strand.
ATGACCCCGACCATGTCGTGGGCCTCGGCCGAAGGCAGCAGTCGCTCGACCGGCATGGCTCTCCCTTCGTTGCTCCATGGTAGGCAGTTCACATGACGTTCGATCCCACGGCCCTGCGGCACCATTTCCCCGCCCTTGCCGGTCCTGATGCGGCCGCTCATTTCGACGGTCCCGGGGGTACGCAGACCCCAACCGTGGTCGCGTCCGCGATCGCCGACGCGTTGGTGCGTCCGGTGGCCAATCGCGGCGCGGTGACCCTGGCGGAGCGGAACGCCGACACCCTGGTTGTCGAGGCGCGTCGAGCGATGGGTGACCTGCTCGCGACCGACCCCGGTGGGGTGATCTTCGGTCGTTCGATGACCCAACTCACGATGGACATGGCCCGCACCCTGTCCCGGGACTGGCAACCGGGCGACGAGGTGATCGTGACCCGACTCGACCATGACGCGAACATCCGGCCGTGGGTGACTGCGGCCGAGCGGGTCGGCGCGGTCGTGCGGTGGGCGGCGGTCGATCCGGCTACCTCGGAGCTCCCGACGACGGCCGTCACTGACCTGATCACGGATCGGACGAAACTCGTCGCCGTCACAGCCGCTTCCAACCTCATCGGCACGATGCCGGATGTCGCCGCGATCACCGCCGCCGCACGTGCGGCCGGGGCGTTGAGCTATGTGGATGCGGTGCACTACACCGCCCACGCGGCAGTCGACCGCGCCGGCTTGGGTGCCGACTTCCTGGCCTGCTCCCCCTACAAGTTCTGCGGACCGCACGTGGGCGCACTCGCCGCGGACCCAGCCCTGCTCGAGACGCTCCGACCCGACAAGCTCGTGCCGTCGACCGACACCGTGCCCGAGCGATTCGAGCTCGGCACCCTCCCCTATGAACTGCTCGCCGGCACGACCGCCGCAGTGGATTTCCTGGCCGGAATGCTCGGGACCGACGATGACCCGGGCGATGCGGTGGCCTCCCGCCGTGCGTTCCTGTCCGGAGCCGTGGACCTTGAGGGCGACTCAGGCTCGAACGGTTCCCGCCGGGAGCGGCTGGTGGCCGCGATGGAGGCGATGGCTGACCACGAGTTGGAGCTGCGGGCGCACATCGAGGACGCCCTGCTCGAGCTCGGCGCGACGGTCTTCTCCCGCGCCGCCCGCCGGACGCCGACGCTGCTGTTCGAGCTGCCGGGGATCGCCTCGTCGGAGGTGTACGCCGGGCTCGCCGCACACGGCGTCAATGCCCCCGCCGGCAACTTCTATGCCCTCGAATGCTCCCGGACCCTCGGCCTCGGCGATGTCGGTGCGGTGCGCGTGGGGCTCGCGCCCTATTCCGATGCCAGCGATGTCGACCGGCTGGTCACCGCACTGAAAGCGGTGGTGCACGCCGCTAGGGTTGGGGCGTGACGTTCCAGCTTTATGACTCCGCGACGCGCATCACCGCCCCCCTCGACCCTGTCGTGCCCGGCAAGGTGTCGATCTATCACTGCGGTCTCACCGTCCAGTCCGCCCCGCACGTCGGCCACATCCGCAAGGAGGTCGTCTTCGACGTTCTGCGTCGGTGGCTGACCCATGAGGGGCTGGAGGTCAAGGTCGTCGCCAACGTCACCGACATCGACGACAAGATCCTGGCGAAGTCCGCGGAGCATGGTGAGGAGTGGTACGCGTGGGCGTACCGGTTCGAGCGTGAGCTGCACCGGGCGTACGCCGCGCTGGGCTGCCAGCCGCCGACCTATGAGCCGCGCGCGACCGGCCACGTGCCCGAGATGATCGAGATGATCGAGACGCTGATCGAGCGCGGGCATGCGTACGCCGCCCCGGACGGGTCCGGTGACGTCTATTTCGATGTCCGCTCGTGGCCGGAGTACGGCCGGCTGTCGAACCAGAAGGTCACCGACATGGCCCCGGCCGAGGACGCCGACCCCCGCGGCAAACGGGATCCGCGGGACTTCGCGCTGTGGAAGGGCCACAAGGACGGCGAACCCGAGACCGCGTCCTGGCCGACCCCGTGGGGTCGTGGACGCCCAGGCTGGCACCTGGAGTGCTCGGCGATGGCCGGGAAATATCTGGGTGACGAGTTCGATATCCACGGCGGCGGGCTCGACCTGCGCTTCCCACACCACGAGAACGAACTCGCCCAGTCGCGGGCGGCCGGGCATGACTTCGCCAAGTACTGGATGCACAACGCCTTCGTCACGATGGCGGGCGAGAAGATGAGCAAGTCGCTGGGCAACGGCACGGTCGTCACCGAAGTCACCCAAGAGTTTCCGCCGCGGGCGGTGCGGCTCTACCTGGTGGCCCCGCACTACCGCTCGGCGATCGAGTTCAGCCCCACCTCGCTCACCGAGGCGACTGCCCAGCTGGAGCGCATCGACTCCTTCCTGAACAGGGCCAGCGCGTCCGGGCAGGTCGTCTTCGATCTGGCCGATCTGCCGGCAGCGTTCGTCGAGGCGATGGACGACGACCTGGGCACCCCGGCAGCCGTGG
>JAUNUL010000184.1 GCA_030538175.1 Propionibacteriaceae bacterium
GAGCGCCACGATCTCGCCCTCGTGCTCGGGTCCGGCTGGTCGTCAGCCGCCGACGATCTCGGGGAACCGATCGGCACCTGCGAACTGGCGGAACTGCCGGGCTTCGCTGCCCCGGTCGTCGCGGGACACGGCGGTGCACTGCGCATCGTGCGGACCCCGAACGACAAGGTCGCCGCGATTCTGACCGGTCGCACGCATTTCTATGAGGGTCGCGGGGTGGATGCGGTCGTCCATGGCGTACGCACGGTGGCCGCTGCGGGCGCGTCGACCTTCGTGGTCACCAACGGCTGTGGCTCGCTCAACCCCGACTGGGCTCCGGGACAGCCGGTGTTGCTGCGCGATCACATCAACCTCACCGGTGAGTCCCCGCTGCGGGGGGCGACGTTCGTCGACCTCTCCGAGGCCTATTCGCCGCGGCTGCGCGAGCTGGCCCACACGGTCGACCCGACCCTGCCGGAGGGGGTCTATGTGCAGTTCCGCGGACCGCAATACGAAACCCCGGCCGAGGTGCGCATGGCCGGCATTCTCGGCGGTGACCTGGTGGGCATGTCGACCACCCTGGAGACCATCGCCGCCCGGGCCGTGGGCCTGGAGGTGTTGGGCCTGTCCCTGGTCACCAACCCGGCGGCCGGGACCTCGCAGGAATTGCTGGATCACACCGAGGTGATCGCGGCGGGCAAGGCCGCAGGACCCCGCCTGGCGGCGTTGCTGCGCGGACTCGTGGAGGTGTTGTGATGTCGGTGTCGGCGGAGACGTTGAAGGCCGCGAAGAAATGGGCCGCACAGGATCCGGATCCCGACACCAAGGCCGAACTGCGGGCCCTGGTGGAGCGGGTCGAGGCCGGTGACGAGGCGGCCGCCGCCGAGGTCAACGACGCGTTCGCGGGGATGCTCGAGTTCGGCACGGCCGGCCTGCGGGGGCGGCTCGGACCGGGACCGGGACGGATGAATCGGGTGACGGTCATCCATGCCGCCGAGGGTGTCGGCGCCTACCTGCGTCAGAAAGCCCAGTTCGGTGCGGTGTTGATCGGCTATGACGCCCGCCACAAGTCCGACGAGTTCGCCCACGAGGCCGCCGAGATCATCGGCGGGGTGGGCCACCGGCCTATCGTGCTCGACCACCCGGCGCCCACGCCGCTGATCGCGTTCGGCATCCGTGAGCTCGACTGCATCGCCGGCATCGTGGTGACCGCCTCCCACAACCCGCCCGCCGACAACGGCTTCAAGGTCTATCTCGGTGATGGCCGCCAGATCGTGGCGCCGGCGGACGAGACGATCGCCCACGGCATGCATCGGTCCGCCGGGCGTCCCCTGTTCATGCTGCATCGCTCCACCGACTATCGCCGGTTGGACGATGAGCTCGAAGGTGCCTATCTGGATCGAGTGGCGCGGGTCGTCGGCACGTCCGGTCCCCGGGATATCGAGTGGGTCTACACCCCTCTGCATGGCGTCGGCCGGGCACTGGTCGAGCGGGTCGTTGACCGGCTGGGTTTCCCCGCCCCGCACGTGGTCAGCGAACAGGCCGATCCAGATCCGGACTTCCCCACCGTCGCCTTCCCCAACCCCGAGGAGCCGGGCGCGATGGATCTGGCGCTCGCGCTGGCCAGCGAGCGGGATGCCGACGTGATCATCGCCAACGACCCGGACGCCGACCGGTGTGCGGTCGGTATTCCGGTCGGCGACGGGTGGCGCATGCTCCACGGTGACGAGGTCGGTGCCCTGTTGGGTGACTTCCTCGCCCGGCGCGGCGCGACCGGCACGTTGGCGAACACCATCGTGTCGGGTTCGATGCTGGGCCGGATCGCCGCGGCGCACGGGTTGGCGTACGCCCGGACGCTGACCGGGTTCAAGTGGATCTCCCGGGTGCCGGACTTGGCGTACGGCTATGAGGAGGCGCTCGGCTATTGCTGCGATCCGGAAGCGGTCGCCGACAAGGACGGCATCTCCGCGCTCGCCCTCATCCTCACGCTCGCGGCCGAGGAGAAGGCGGCCGGGCGCACACTCGCCGACCGACTCGACGACCTCGCCCTCGCACACGGCGTGCACGTCTCGGACCAGCTATCGGTGCGGGTCGAGGACCTGACACTCATCAGCGCGGCCATGGCCCGGCTGCGGGCAGAGACCCCGACCGAACTGTGCGGGGAGCCAGTCGAGTTCATCGACTTGGCCGACGGGTGGGGTGACCTGCCCGCGACGGACGGCGTACGCCTGGCGGGGGAAACCGTCACCGTCACCGTCCGACCCTCAGGGACCGAGCCGAAGCTGAAGTGCTATCTGGAGACCCGAGTGTCCCCCGAGGTCACCCAGCGTGACCTCGCCGGGTCCCGGGCCGAGGCCCAGGGCATGATGACGCGGCTGCGGGCGGAGATGCAGGCCGCGCTCGGCCTCTAGTCACACTCCCGCCATGTCGCCACCAGACCCAAGGTTGACGAGCCCGCTCGTTCTCGATGCCGCCGGCAACCCCGTTGAACCCCAGCGCGCACCGAGTTCGTGGTTCGGGGGACCCATCGTCCGTTTCGACGGCCTGGCCGCGGATGCCCCGCCTCGCTCGATGCTGGCGAGGACCCGCGTCCTGGACAACCCCCTGCTGCGGCTGTTGTTTTATGTCGTTGCCGGGCAGGTCTGCGGGTGGCTGGCCTGGATTGGTCTGGTGGTGATCTCCCCGATCTCTCTCACTGAGATAGCAGTCAGTTTGGTCCTGCTGCAGATCATTCACGGTGGTTGCCTATCTGCTGGTGTCAACCCTCATCGAACGACGACGGCCGCCCATGGAGCTCGCGCCGCGTCGGGCGCTCGGTTTGGTGTGGGGACTGCTCGGCGGGGCCGTCGTGTTCGGCGTGCTCTATCTGCTGATCATGGCTTTCGGCGGTTTCCGCTTCGAGGGCGCGGCGACCGTGGACTGGTCAGCGTGGTGGGTGCGGGTCCTGGTCACCGGCGCAGGCATCGGCATCGTCGAGGAGATCATGTTGCGCGGCATCCTCTATCGGATCGTCGAGGAGTTCACCGGCACCTGGATCGCGACCGCACTGTCCGGCATCCTGTTCGGCCTGGCTCACCTCACCAACCCCCAAGCGACCCGGTGGGGTGCGGTCGCGATCGGTCTGGAGGCGGGTGTGCTGTTCGCGCTGTTGTACGCCTTCACCCGTTCGCTGTGGATCGTCATCGGCTTCCACGCGGGGTGGAACCTGGCCCAGGGCCCGATCCTCGGCGGCTTCGTGGCCGGCACGAACAGCCCTCCCAGCCTGTTCCACACCAGCGTCCACGGCCCGGATCTGATCACCGGCGGAGACTTCGGCCCGGAGGCAAGCATGATCGCCCTCGGCTTCCTGCTGATCGTCACGGCCGTCCTGTGCCGGCTGTTGGTGAAGCACCGTGCGGTGGTCGCACCGATGTGGATCCGGCGGGCCCGTCAGCGCGCTGAGCTTGATCCCGGGGCGCGCCAGCGCACCGAGCTCACCTGATCACTGGATCGGCGCCCACTCCGGGCCGGTCTCGCCGAGCTTCTCATCGAGCTTGCCGAACAGCGGGGTGGGCTTGGCCAGCGGCGTCCCTTGCCCGATCGGGCGGGACTGCCAGACGGCTTGCTGGTCGGCGTACTCCCCTGTGATCACGGGATAGTCCGCATTGCCATCCTCCGAGACCTCACGGATCTCCGGCTGGGCGGCCCAGACGCCTTCACCGCCGAGCGCCTCGAATACCTTCTGCGAGGCGTGCGGGAGGAACGGCGTCATCATCGTGTTCACATCGGACACGACCTGCAGCGCCGTGTGCAGCACGGTGTCGCGGCGGGCGGTGTCCTCCTTGAGCTTCCAGGGCTCGGTCTCCGACAGATAGCGGTTCGCTGCCGATGCGACACGCATGGCCTCGGAGATCGCGTTCTTGAATTTGTTGCGGGCCAGGAACCCGCCAACGGTGTCAAAACCGGCCTGCGCGGTCTGCAACAGCTCGATGTCGACCGCCTGCAGTTCACCCTGCGCCGGGATCGCGCCGTTGTTCTTGTGGGCCATCGAGATCGACCGGTTGACCAGGTTGCCCCACTCGTTAGCGAGCTCGGTGTTGGTGCGCCGCACGAACTCGTCCCACGTGAAGTCGGTGTCGTTGTTTTCCGGGCCGGCGACGGCGATGAAATACCGCAGCGCGTCGGGGCCGAATTCCTTGAGGAAGTCGGTCACATAGATCACGGTGCCGCGCGAGGTGGAGAACTTCGAGCCCGACATCGTCAGGTATTCCGACGACACGACCTCGGTCGGCAGGTTGAGGTTCTGCCCGAACCGCGGATCGCCCCCGCGGGCACCCTGGCCGTTGGCGCCGAGCAGCATCGATGGCCAGATGACCGAGTGGAAGACGATGTTGTCCTTGCCCATGAAGTAGTAACCCTGGGCGTCGGGATCCGTCCACCACTGGCGCCAGGCCTCCGGATCGCCACTGCGCCGGGCCCATTCGACCGAGGCTGACAGATAGCCGATGACCGCGTCGAACCAGACATAGAGCCGCTTCATGGGCTGGTCGCGCCAGCCGTCGAGCGGAATGGGTACGCCCCAGTCCAGATCCCTCGTGATCGCGCGCGGGCGCAGATCCTCGATGAGGTTCTGGGAGAACTTGAGGACGTTGGGGCGCCAGTCGGTGCGCTGGGAGAGCCACGAACCGAGGGAATCGGACAGCGCAGGCAGGTCGAGGAAGAAGTGCTCGGTCTCGATGAACTCGGGGGTCTCCCCGTTGATCCGCGACCGAGGGTTCTTCAGGTCGATCGGGTCGAGCTGGTTGCCGCAGTTGTCGCACTGGTCGCCGCGGGCGCCGTCGTAGTCGCAGATCGGGCAGGTGCCCTCGATATAGCGGTCCGGCAGGGTCCGCCCCGTCGACGGGCTGATGGCACCCTTGGTGGGCTTGGCGATCGCGTACCCATTGTCGAACAGCGCCCGGAACATGTCCTGGGTGACCTTGTAGTGATTCTGCGTCGTCGTGCGGGTGAACAGGTCATAGGACAGACCGAGGCCCTGCAGGTCTTCGACGATGACCCTGTTGTATTTGTCCGCCAGCTCGCGGGCGGTCATGCCCTCCTGCTCGGCCTGCACCTGGATCGGTGTGCCGTGCTCATCGGTGCCCGAGACCATCAGCACGTCGTTGCCCGACATTCGCTGGAACCGCGCGAACACATCGGACGGCACCCCGAACCCGGAGACATGGCCGATGTGGCGGGGACCGTTGGCGTACGGCCAGGCGACAGCTGTCAGGACATGAGCACACATGCCGGCCACTCTAGTGGCCCGAACAGTGTGCTCATGTCCGATAATCAGCGGCGGTCAGTCACCGACGAACGGTCCCATCAGTCGCGGACGGCGACCAGACGCCCGACGACCTTGCCGTGCAGGCCAGCGGCCTTGACATCAACGACAACCTCGCCCGCCTTCGGCTGCGGGATCTCGGGATCGGCCTTCACGAAAGGCCCACATCACCTGTGTCGGGTCACCCTCGCGACCGGGCGACTTCCCGCAGGGTGCCATCAAGACGTCGCGTCCAGCCTTTGGCGTCGAGGTGCTCGAGCAACGGGATGACCACCCGCCGCGTGGTGTCCAAGGCCTGTCGGGCCTGGCTCGTGGTGAACGGCTGCGGCAGCTTGACCAGCTCCCGCATGGCCAGGGCCGGCGCCTTCGGCAGCAGCACGATCTGCTCGCCGAGATCGATCAGCCGGCTGAGGCGCACCGCGGCCGCAATTTCGGGTACGCCGAGACCGAGCGCCGACAGATCGTCGCGTTCGGGTGCCCGGAAGGGCTGTTGGGCCAGTCGCTGTTCGAGGCGCTGCAGCCCCTGTTCCGCGCCACCGAGATCCGGCTGGGCCCCCTCGGGCAGGACGTACCCACCGCTCAGCGTCAGCCCCGCTGCGGACACCAGGGACTCCAGGAGCGCAGCATCCAGTGGCAGACCGACTGCCTCCGTCGCGGCCTGCATGGACATGCGGCCCTGCAGCGGGTTGCGGCGCACATGCTCGGTCACCGCTCGGGTCAGTGCCTCTCGCCAGCTCTGCCACTGGTCGGCGGCGATGAACCACTGGCCGTGGCGTCGCAGCCCGTCGGCGGCGTGGCCAGCCGAGGCATCGGCGATGTCCAGACCCAGCCGTTGCAGGGTGGGGCTGTCGGCGTACCCCCGCCTGGACACCTCCCGGACCAGATCAATCCGTTCCGGCG
>JAUNUL010000185.1 GCA_030538175.1 Propionibacteriaceae bacterium
AGCGCACTTGACTGGGGGTCAAGGGGTCGCAGGTTCAAATCCTGTCAGCCCGACGAGGCGAAATGCCTGGTCAGAGCCGGTTTCCACCATGTGGGGGCCGGCTCTTGTGCATGCTGCGTGCAAGATTTGTCACAGCGACGATCACCATTCGCTCAAAGTTTGGCCGCGACCTTCACCAGCGTGTTCCAGTTCCTAGCCGTCGCGGTGATGCCGAACCGCTTCTCCAGAGATGCATGGCTGGTCTTCATCGCCAGCACTCCGTCGGGATGCCAGACGAAGACAGTGCGGCCGGCGTACTGCACGACCTCGGGGTCTGTCGAGTCTGTGGCCCCCGAAACCAGACCACCTGCGAGGTCGGATGGAATAGTTGCGTCCGACGCGGCATTTTGTCCGGTTTCGGGGAACGGAGGTGCCGCGGAGAGGAAGATCGCCAAATACTTCGAGCCATCCGTCGCAACGCCACCCAACGGGTTGCTCGCGAGCACGTCTCGCACCTCATCGGCGTGCCGTACAACCACCGGCACATCGACGGCGAAGGCGTTCACCAACAACTGCCGCACCGCCGCGGCGATCTCGCCCTCCGTGCCGTGACGAGTCACGATGATGTTGCCGCTCTGACCGATGGTGACGACATCGGCATACCCCGCGGCGCTGAGTTCCTTGCGCAGGTCGGCCATCGGGACCCGATGGTTCTTGCCAACGTTGATGCCCCGGGGCATCACCAGCCAACGGCTCATTAAAGCTCTTTCGGTCGGACGTCCTGCCCCGGAACGTAGCACTCCAGCCTCGGGGCCATCATGGGGGAATGACACCGTTAGGCGACCGGCCACTTCCATCGCACCCGAAACGGCCCCTCGTCCTCGCCCCCATGGCAGGCGGTCCCTCGACGCCGAGGCTGTGCGCAGCGGTCTGCGACGCTGGTGGGCTGGGTTTCCTCGCGGCTGGGTACCTGACTCCCGACAAGTTGGTGAGCGACATTGCTGAGCTGACCGAGCTCACCGATGCGGCGTACGGGGTGAATATCTTCGTCCCGGGCGAGCCGGCGCCAGCAGGCAGCCTCGAGGTGGAATTTGCGACGTACCGCGACCGGCTGATCGCCGATGGAACGTACCCAGCCGACCTCTTCCCCGAGCTGCCGCAGTGGTCGACGGACTACTACGAGGAGAAGATTGACATCGTCGCCGCGTCGTCGGCGGCGTACGTCTCCTTCGTCTTCGGCCATCCCGACATCAGCGTCATCCGCCGGCTCCAGGAAGCTGGCAAGGCCGTCGTGCTGTACGCGACCAGTCGCCCCGGGATCCGCGCCATTGCCGACTCGCCGGCCGCTGTGATCGGGATCCAGTCGGTGTACGCCGGTGGCCATCGCGCCACAGTCGAGGGCATGGACGATGACTCGGCAGAGGAACTCAGCACGCTGATCGGTTTCGCGCGCGGCATCTCAGACAAGCCGATCATCGCCGGAGGAGGCGTGTCCGGTCCCGCGGATGTCCGGGCCATCCTGGACGCAGGCGCCACCGCGGTCCAAGTTGGCACGTTGTTCCTCACCACCCATGAAGCAGGGACCCGGACGACACATCGGGAAGCGCTGCTGGCGACGCCGGAACGAGCGACGATGCTCACCAGATCGTTCTCAGGCCGGCCAGCCCGGACCATCGAGAACGAGTTCGCACGTCGCCACTCTGCGGATGCCCCGGCGCTCTATCCCTATCTGCACTACCTCACCACCCGGATGCGGGCCGCTGCGGATCGGGTCGGCGATCCCGAGCACCTCAACCTCTGGGCCGGGACCGGGTTCGCGGGCTGCCGAGCCCTGTCAGCCGCCGACCTGGTGGCAGAGCTGACCGCAGGGGACAGTCGGTGAGTCAGGCCTTGAGGACGTAGCGCAGGGTCTCCACCACCTGGTCGGTGGTCGTGCACCAGGCCTGGGCCACGGCATCGACTTCCTTGAGGGCGTGGACGATGTCGGCCTCGTGGAGGGTGACATACGGCTTGCCGAGGGCGGCGCAATAGCCGGCGTCGAATGCCGCATTCCACTGCTTGTATTTGTCCCCGAAGCGGACCACGACCATGTCGGCCTGTTCGATCAGCGTCCGGGTGCGGATGGAGTTGACCTTGGCGGACTGGTGATCGCGCCAGAACTGGCTCGGGGTCTCGCCCAAGTGGTCGCCCGCGGCATCGCTGGCATCGTGGTCGGTGACCGGGGCGGTGAAGACAACATCCAAACCCGCTGCCTCGGCGCCGCGCTGGATCTCCTCGCGCCAATCGGTGTGGATCTCGCCGGACAGATAGACGTGAAAGCTCATGGGGACAGGCTCCTTGAGAAGGGTTGACGGCTCAGGCCAGATCATGTTCAGCCACCAGCCTAGGGTCATCATCCATCGGGTCCCGAAGGGCTCTCACCGGGGCTTATGTCCAAATTAGGTCAAGGTGCTGGGTGAGCGGTGCCGGTGAGAACCGGTTAATATGGGCAAAATCTCATTCGCTCGAACAGGGGAGAGAGACTTGCTGACCGTGCCGCCGACAGGCCCGATCCCTGACGGACCGTTGCTCATCGGCGACGTCGCCGAACTCACGGGGTTGAGCCTGCGGTCCATCCGACATTATGAGGAGATGGGGTTAGCCGTCGCCGACAGTCGGACCACCGGCGGGTTCCGGGTGTTCGGTGCCGAAGCGGTCGAGCGTCTCCGGTTGGTCATGATGCTCCGGCTCATGGGCATGTCCTTGGAAGACATCCAGCCGTTGATTGTTGCCTGCCGTGCGGCGGAGACGGGCGATCCCACTCTGGCAGCTGACGCTGATTCCTTGGCCGAGGCCCAGGCGCGGGTCGCTGAGGGCTTGGTTGCACTCGAGCAGCGCGTTGACATCGCCCGCCTGCTCGCGAAGCGCTTGGGCAAGGCAGCGCGAGCGAGTGCTGCCACTCAGGGTGAGGCGGCGTCCGCGGACGCTTGATCGGATCAGCCGCCGACGATGCCCCGCAAGACGGGTCTCCTGTCAGGCGGCCCCTCCACGCGAGTGGGTGCCGCGACGGCCTTCCCGTCCGCCGGCACGTCCCTGGTCACGACCGCATTGGCACCGACGAGCGCATTCTCGCCGATCTCAATCGGACCCACGGCCACGGCTCCCGCACCGAAGGATGCGCCGCTGCGGATGACCGGCACTGCATGGGGTTCCGCTTCATCGTTGTCCCCACGGAGCCCGATCGTCACGTTTTGTCGGATGAGGACGTCGTCCTCAATCACCACATCCGGGTGAATCACGATCCCGTTCTGATGGACGATCCGAACGCGGCGACCCAAGGTCACCTCAGCGGGCAGTTCGATGCCGTACATCGTTTTGGTCAGTGCCAGCCCGAGGCGAGCCAAGGGGCCGACGGTGCGCCGCAGCGCCGTGGGTGAGGTGGGCTGCTGCGCCCAATTCGCCAATCGGTGCAGCACGATCACCTGGCAGCCGGGATGGTTGAGACCGCCGTGGACCTCACGGTCTTCACGAAGGACGTCGATGAGGGGAAGGCGACGGGCGAGCTTCTCCACCCACCAACGCTTTGCTGGAGTGCGCTCGGGGTCGAGCGATGGGATGTTCGACATGTGCGGTTTCGGCTTCCTTGCATGCGATTGAGGACGGGCGAACCCGGGGTCAGATCTCCACTGAACGAGGCCGAGAACTCGGCTCCGCATGGCAGCAAGACTACCCTAACGTAATGTCAGAGTGAGGGAAGGTTCCGCGTTCGACTTGTTCGCGAGGTTTCAGATGCGTGAGAGGTGGCGTGAGGCGCATCTCATCAGCCCTGGCCGCGCGGGCCGGCGTACGCTCCTAGACTGAAGTGATGGACGTCAAGATCATTGCCAAGTCCCGACAGCGCGACGGAACCCAGCACCTGGAGGCGACGGCGCCTGCCCAGACGCCGGTCGACGACGTCGTGACAGCCCTGATCAAGAAGCTCGGCATGCATCCCGAGTGTGAGGGCTGGGGCGAGGTCAAGGACGACCTGGACCCTGCGACCTGGGTGTATCAGATCTCCATCGAACCCTGATTTTCCTGATTCCCGCGAGCGGGGCGGATGTCAGCCGAGCCAACAGCGCACCAGGCTGTCCCGCTCAGCCATCCATTCGCGGGCAGCCCCGATGGGTGCCAACCCGTCCAGATTGACCAGGCTGTCCATCGCGTTCACATCGTCGATGTCGAACCGAATGCGGCCGAGCACCTCGCGGGTGCGGCCCGGCAGGGTTTCCAGGCTCGCTCGATGGGCCAACAGCGACGCCCGGTCCGGCGACGGGAAAACGCGCAGCGGGTCAGCCAACCGGCGCAGGTGGAAAACGTCGTTCAGGTGATGCGGCACCCACGTGGGGGTGACGAACCAGTCGCCTGCCGCGAGTCGACGCCGCACGTTCGCCACGATGTCGTCAACGTGTGCGGGTTGCAGTCGCCAGCCGGCCTCGAGCAGTCCGTACGCCTGCATGAGCTCGGTCGACCACCGGTTCAGACCGGAGGCGGCATCGGCGCCGATCACCGTCACGCTCGCCATGTCGGCCATGACTTCGGGATCGGCCAGGTCCGCAAGGTCCCACACCTCAGCTTCGGGGACATAGCAGGGGACAGCCCAGAAATACTGCGCACCGTCGAACAGCATGCCGACCTCGGTCACGCGATCCTGCACGGAACGCCAGAGGTCTCCGTGGCCGTGGGGAAGCCACGCGGTGGCGAAGAACTGGATCCGGCCGGCGCCCAACTGGGCGTACATCTCCTCGTGCATCCCGTCGATGACGAGCACGTCATGGCCCAGCCGGGACAGGACTTCCTCGACGACCGCGCCAGCCACCTGGTGGATGGACTCGTTCAGCCGACCCAGAACAAGTGGTGCCGCCGCCATGGTGCCTCCGAACCTCGGTGATTCGACCCTAGGTGACCAGCGGGATCCGCAGGATCTGGTTGGCGCAACTGATCAGTTGTGGCACGGGAAAACGGGTGAGTTTCACCGACGCGCTAGTGTGGGTCCTCGCCTGGGATGTTCTGCATCGGGCCTTTCTTTCTCATCGGTGTCCTTGCGCCGCGGTGCTTCCGCGTCGAGCAGAACCTGGCACCACCACTTGGAGATCCTTCTTGTCTTCCGACACCTTTGCGGCACTCGGCGTGCCCGCAGTCCTGGTTGCCCCGCTCACGGAACGCGGCATCACCACCCCCACTCCCATCCAGGCGGCCACGCTGCCGGATTCCCTCGCCGGCCGGGACGTTCTCGGCCGCGGGCGGACCGGGTCTGGCAAGACGTACGCGTTCCTGCTCCCGGTCGTTGCCCGCCTCGCCGGGGGGCGGCGTACGCCCAAGCGGCCGCGGGCGCTGATCCTCGCGCCCACCCGGGAACTTGCCATCCAGATCGACGAATCCCTCAAGCCTCTGGCGGATGCCGCGGGGCTGACCAGCCGCACCATCTTCGGTGGTGTCGGTCAGAACCCCCAGGTCACCGCACTGCGTCAGGGCGTCGACATCATCGTTGCCTGCCCGGGCCGTCTCGAGGACCTGATCGGTCAGGGGCACGTCAGCCTCGACGCCATTGAGATCACAGTGCTCGACGAGGCCGACCACATGGCCGATCTCGGCTTCCTGCCGGCGGTCCGCCGCCTGCTCGACCGGACCCCGAAGCGGGGTCAGCGCATGCTGTTCTCCGCCACCCTCGACAAGGCCGTCCAGACGCTGGTGGCGAGGTATCTCCATCAGGCAGTCACCCACGAGGCCGACTCGGAACAGTCGCCGGTCACCGACATGGAGCACCACGTGCTGCACGTCACCAAGGACGCCCACGCGAAGGTGCTGCTGGATCTTGCCGCCGCACCGGGCCGGACGGTGATCTTCACCCGGACCAAGCACCGGGCCAAGTCGCTCACCCGCAAGCTCAACGGGGCTGGCGTACCCGCGGTGGAGCTGCACGGCAACCTCAGCCAGAACGCCCGCACCCGGATGATGGATGCCTTCCATTCCGGTGCGGTGCAGACCCTGGTGGCGACCGATATCGCTGCTCGGGGTATCCACGTCGACGACGTCGCCCTCGTCGTGCACGCCGACCCGCCCGCCGAGCACAAGGCCTATCTGCACCGTTCCGGACGGACGGCACGGGCCGGCGCATCGGGCACCGTGGTGA
>JAUNUL010000186.1 GCA_030538175.1 Propionibacteriaceae bacterium
CCGACCACGATCGCGAGGTGATACGGCGGGCAGGCCGCGGTGCCGAGCGAGCGGATCTTCTCTTCCAGGAACGGCAGGATCGCGTCCGGGTTGAGGATCGCCTTGGTCTCCTGGAACAGATAGGACTTGTTCGCCGAGCCGCCGCCCTTGGCCATGAAGAGGAACTTGTACTGATTTTCGTGGCCCGGAGCGGTGTCGGCGTACAACTCGATCTGCGCCGGCAGGTTCGAGCCCGTGTTCTTCTCCTCGAAGAACGTGACGGGCGCGTTCTGGGAATAGCGGAGGTTCAACTTCGTGTACGCGTCATAGACGCCGCGGGAGATCGGCTCCTCGTCGGTGCCGGCGGTGAGGACGTGCTGGCCGCGCTTGCCCATCACGATCGCAGTGCCGGTGTCCTGGCACATCGGCAGGACACCGCCCGCGGCAATGTTGGCGTTCTTCAGCAGGTCGAGCGCGACGAACTTGTCGTTGTTGGAGGCCTCGGGGTCGTCCATGATCTTCGTCAGTTGAGCGAGGTGGGCGGGCCGCAGATAGTGGGCGATGTCGTGCATCGCGGTCTCGGTCAGCAGGCGGAGGGCTTCCGGGTCGACTTCCAGGAACGTACGCCCATCCGGGCCGGCGACCTGCCGGACTCCATCCTCGCTGAGCTTGCGCCAGGGGGTGTGGTCCTCCCCGATCGGCAACAGGTCCTCATAGGCGAACTCGGCCATTGGTTCCTCCTTGACGCGACAATGTCCCCGTCCATCTTTTCATGTTCGGGAGGGTCGGACCGAACCGTCCGCAAGGGTGCCCGGGGTTTGATTCCGCCCGGCCGGACTGGGGCGAAGTGCTAATTTCAAAGGCGTAAGCCACTGCTCTTCAAGCACGCAGAAACGCCTCGGGAGGCAATCAACAATGAATAAGCGCGAAGTCGTAGTCCTGGCCGCAGCTCGGTCCGCCATCGGTGCGTTCGGTGGATCCCTCTCCGGTGTGGAACCGATCGACCTGGCCGCCGACGTCATGAAGGCAACCATCGAGCGCTCCGGCGTCGATCCGAACGAGATCGGCTATGCCGCGGTTGGCAACATCATCCCGACCGAAGCCCGCTATGCCTACGTCTCCCGGGTCGCCTCCGTCCAGGCCGGCCTGCCCGAGACCTCTGTCGCCATGGCCGTGAACCGGCTGTGCGCCTCCGGCCTCCAGGCCATCGTCACCTCCGCCCAGCAGATCGAGCTCGGCGACTATGAGTACGCCATCGGTGGCGGCGTCGAGGTCATGAGCCGCGGCACCTACATGGCTCCGGCCATGCGTTCCGGCGCCCGCATGGGTGACACCAACCTCCACGACTCGATGGTCAACGCGCTGACCGACCCCTTCGGTGTCGGCCACATGGGCATCACCGCCGAGAACCTCGCTGAGCAGTATTCGATCTCTCGCGAGGAGCAGGATGAGTTCGCTCTCGAGAGCCAGGAGCGCGCCGCCAAGGCGATCGCCGAGGGCCGCTTCGTCGAGCAGATCGTCCCGATCACCCTGAAGTCCCGCAAGGGCGAGACCGTCTTCGACACCGACGAGCACCCGCGCGCTGGCGTCACCATCGAGGCCCTGGCCAAGATGCGTCCCGCGTTCAAGAAGGACGGCACCGTCACCGCCGGCAACGCCTCCGGCATCAACGACGGCGCGTCGTTCATGGTTCTCGCCGATGCTGAGGTCGCCGAGAAGGCCGGCCACAAGCCGTTCGCCAAGATCGTTGGGTACGCCGTCGCCGGTGTCGATCACTCGATCATGGGCTATGGCCCGGTCCCGGCCGTCAAGAAGGTGCTGGAGAAGACCGGCCTGAAGCTCGAGGACATCGACGTGATCGAGTCCAACGAGGCCTTCGCCGCCCAGGCGTGCACCGTCGCCAAGGAGCTCGGCCTCGACCCGGAGAAGACCAACCCGAACGGCGGCGCCATCGCCCTCGGCCACCCGATCGGCGCCTCCGGTGCGATCATCGCCACCAAGGCGCTCTATGAGATGAAGCGCATCAACGGCAAGTACGCCATGGCCACCATGTGTGTCGGTGGCGGTCAGGGCATCGCCGTGATCTTCGAGAACGTCTGATCCATCTGATTCACCACGCAGCGGCTCACCCCTTCGGGGGTGGGCCGTTTTGCGTTATTCGACCAGGCTGGTGAGCGCACTCACATTGCCCTGCGTTTGCTACCGCTGGTCGCTTTGAGGGCGCAGAATGGAGCCGTCACTGGCAAACCAACTCAGACCAGCGCTGAGGAAGGTATCTGGCGTGATGATCGACGCCGCTGACAGCGGACGGGCGATGCCCGTCGGTGCCAATTGGGGTGGGGTGGGTCTCATCGTGCTGGCAGGTTGCGTTGCCACCTTCCTCCTGACAGCGGTGGGGGGGAGAATCCGCCACACCCGCTGACGCATACTTGGGGGCGTGACTGAAGTGATTTCCGCCCGCGAGGTGCCCCTGGGTGGGCTGCGCGCGATGACTGTTCGGCGTACTCTTCCGACCCGCACCCGCTCGCTCGTCGGAGCCTGGTGCTTCTTGGACCACTACGGCCCCGACCACGTGGCCGACACCGGGGGGATGGAAGTCGCCCGGCACCCGCACACCTGCCTGGCGACGGTGAGCTGGCTGTTCACCGGAGAAATCGATCACTTAGACTCCGGCGGGAACGCGGCCAAGGTGCGACCGGGCGAACTCAACCTCATGTCCGCCGGCCGCGGGATCACCCACTCCGAGTTCTCCACCCCCGAGACCGACGTGCTGCACGGGGTGCAGTTGTGGTTCGCGCTGCCCGACCACGCGCGGCTCGGGGAGAACCGATTCGATCACTATCGCCCTGAGCCCGTCGCCCTGCCTGAGGGCGGGGAGATCCTGGTGTTTCTCGGGTCCTTGCTTGGGTCGACGTCGCCCGTCGAGACCCCGACCGAGCTCATCGGGGCGGAGATCCGGATGCCCGCGGGCACGAGGCTGACGCTGCCGGTCAACCCGAAGCATGAGCACGCGCTGCTCGTTGACACCGGTCGCGCTGCTCTCGATGGCACGGATCTCAACCGGGGCGACCTCGGCTTCGTCGAGGCCGGAGCGGAGTCGCTCGACATCGTCGCCGGGGATGAGGATCTGCGCGCCGTGCTGATCGGTGGCGAACCGTTCGGCGAGCAGATCGTGATGTGGTGGAACTTCATCGGCCGGTCCCACGAAGAGATCGTGGCGTTCCGGGAGGCGTACCAACACGAAATCACCACCACCGCCAAGCTCGGCGATTTCGGGCCGTTCCCGGAGAACACCCCGGCCCCCATCCCGGCTCCGCCGATGCCGAACGCACGGTTGCGGCTGCGCGGCTGAGCAGGCGCGCCGGAATGTGCGGGTCAGGCGCCCCAGTGCGCAGCGGCACTCGAGGGTGCACGTCCCGAGATTGCGCAAAACCTGCATCTGAATGCCGCGTCGGCGGCTGTTCCGCCTAGTCAGTTCCCGGCGCGGGTGATTCGGATGCAGGAATTGCGCAATTGGGCCTGGACACGAGAGAAGAATGCCGTCATGACCCTCTCCGGACGCCGCCGAAGCAGCACCAAAGCCGGCCAGAACAACCTCCCCGCCCACCAAGACCAGGCTCGCGCTCACCAAGCGAAGCCTCAGGCGCGGCTGGCTGCGCGGATGACCGCCAGTCTGGGCTTTCGCTGCGACGCTCCTCGTGAGCGCGTGCGGGAGCACCCCGACCCCCGCTGCACCCACCGCAACGCCGACCGCGACAGCGCCAACGATGACGTCGGCCTCGACTACCCACTCCTCTCCCACCGTTTCGAGCTCGCCCGGCCACACGACCAGTGGCGCGGCGACTCCCGCGGCGGGCGGGACCGCGGGAGCGAACTCCACGACCTCAGCGACAGCCGGGCAGGCCAAGGCTGATCTCACCGTGCTGCGGGCAGGGGGCATTGGCCCGTACCGGGTCGGCATGGACATCAAGCAGGCCACCGCGCTGGCCGGCGGGAAGCGACTGCCCCCGTTGGTGACGTGCGGGGATATTCAGACGGACCTCTATGCCGAGGAACTCCTGCGGGCCGGTGTGGGTTTCGGCTTCGACGCCGGCGATGACACGACCGTGCACATGCTCAACGTCCGCGGGGACCAGACGGCGACCGACAAGGGCATCAAGGTGGGGTCGAGTAAGGCCCAGCTGGGCCAGGCGTACCCGGGCCTCCGGCCGCTGACCGGAACGATCGAGCCGTCATTCGTGGCGGACGATGGTGAATACCTTCTCGTCTTCCGTGTGAACAAGGAATCGCAGACGGTCAACGCGATGGGCACGGTCGCCAAGGGCGACACCACCCGAGCCGGCACCATGGCCAACGAGTTGTGCTGATCGCGGTGTATTCCCGCATCTAGGCCCGAGCGAAGAGGGTCCTAGCGCTGGCAACCGGATGCGCGAGCACGCTGGCGACTTGATGCGCGAGGTGCATCATCAGGTCGCTAGTGCCCGAAATCGAGGCTGCGAGGCCCGAGACCAAACCAAATACAGGGTCGAACGTGATAGTTGCGTCCGACCCCGTATTTGGTCAGGTTTGGGGAGGTCCTCGGGTCGGGATGACCTGGCTGGGGGCGATGGGAGACTCACCTCGCACGGTCGATCAACAATTCTACTGGAGTCTAGCGATTCTGGCAGAGAGGTGCATATTCAGACATCGGGCTCCCTGCTTCCCCAGCCCGGATGGAGGGAATATAGTTGATGTATCAACTGTTGCACTGGGTGACCGCGAACTTCTGGGGTACCCCGAGGAAAGGAACCCACCATGCCCGCCGTGACCGCTGACACTTTGACGCTCCCCCGCATCTCCGCCGCCCGCCCGGAAGACACCGAGCGTTCGATCGTCTCGTGGACGATGGCTCCGGAGGGCTACGAGGGTGAGGGCTTCCCCGTGCGCCGGGCGTTCGCCGGCGTACCGACCGAACTGCTGGACCCGTTCATCCACATGGACCAGATGGGTGAGGTGGAGTACGCCCCGGGTGAGCCCCGCGGCACCGACTGGCACCCGCACCGTGGGTTCGAGACGGTGACGTACATCATCGATGGCCGCTTCCAGCACCAGGATTCCCACGGTGGTGGCGGCATGATCGAGAACGGCGCCACCCAGTGGATGACCGCCGGCTCGGGCGTCCTGCACATCGAAACCCCGCCCGCTGAGCTGGTTGATTCCGGCGGTCTGTTCCATGGCATCCAGCTGTGGGTGAACCTGCCGAAGCAGGACAAGTTCATCGCTCCGGCGTACCAGAACCTGACCGGTGATCAGGTCAACCTGATCGCCTCGCCGGACGGTGGCGCGCTCGTGCGGATCATCGCCGGTGAGATCGACGGCCACGCCGGGCCGGGTTCGACGCACACGCCAATCGTGATGGCGCACGCAACGATCCAGCCGGGTGCCCAGCTCTCGCTGCCGTGGCGCAAGGACTACAACGCGCTGGCATACGTCCTGTCCGGTCGCGGCACCGCAGGCGCCGCCCAGCGCCGGATCATGCACGGGAACCTCATCGCGATGGCGGACGGCGACCGGATCACGTTCCAGGCCGACCAGAACCAGGACGGCAACGCCCCAGCACTGGAGTTGCTGCTGCTCGGCGGTCAGCCGATTCGGGAGCGCGTCTTCCAGTACGGCCCGTTCGTCATGAACACCCGCGCCGAGGTCGTCCAGGCGATCGAGGACTACCAGCGCGGCAGCTTCGGTCAGATCCCGGCCGACGCCCTGCGTCCGTACCACGGCAAGCAGAACTGAACCGCATCACCAGGCTCCTGACCCGAGGCGCTCAAGAGCAACGAGCGCCGAGGATCAGTGCCGAGTGCCGGCGCACCGGTCAGTACTCGTCGGGGTCGAGCTCGAGTTCGTCCAACCAGACGAAGCTCGTCTCGGTGTCGGGGTCGGGGGGCCCGAGCAGTTCGTTGACGCGGGCCAGTTCGGAATCGTCGGCAAGAGCGATGACCCACATGGCCATCAGCCAATGGACCGCCAGCCTGCGCGGGGCTCCGGCCTCGCGCAGGGCCCGGGCCACCCGGACCGGCACCACCGGGGAGAGGTCCTTGCGCCAGATCAGCGTGTCGCGCTCGAACCGCATCGGCTCCTGGCCTGGGCGGCCAGACGGGCCGG
>JAUNUL010000187.1:0-704 GCA_030538175.1 Propionibacteriaceae bacterium
TGAAGAAACATGCCACGCAGTCTTAAGAAGGGCCCCTTCGTCGACGACCACCTGCTCAAGAAGGTGGAAGTCCAGGCGGAGAAGGGCACCAAGAACTCTGTTATCAAGACTTGGTCGCGCCGCTCGATGATCATCCCCGACATGATCGGGCTGACCATCGCCGTGCACGACGGTCGCAAGCATGTGCCGGTCTTCATCACCGACGCCATGGTGGGTCACAAGCTGGGCGAGTTCGCGCCCACGCGCACCTTCCGTGGTCACGTCAAGGATGACCGCAAGTCCAAGCGTGGACGCTGAGAATAGGAACGAGAATCTGATGAGCACTCTCCAGAAGGCACGGCCCAGCCGTCGTGCTGCACTGCTCGGGGATCGTCCTGGCTCGTACGCCATCGCCCGGCACGTGCGCATGTCGCCGACCAAGGTCCGTCGCGTCGTCGACATCGTGCGTGGGCTCGATGTCAACGAGGCCCTGGACATCCTCAAGTTCGCCCCGCAGGCCGCCGCTGAGCCGGTCTACAAGCTGGTCGCCTCCGCTGCGGCGAATGCCCAGCAGACCCACAACCTGCGCGCCGATGCCCTGTATATCTCGCAGGTCTTCGTCGATGAGGGCATGACCATGCGCCGGATCCGTCCGCGGGCCAAGGGCTCGGCTTCCCGGATCATGAAGCGCGCCAGCCACATCACCGTGGTGGTCGAGCCGCAGG
>JAUNUL010000187.1:714-6072 GCA_030538175.1 Propionibacteriaceae bacterium
GGCAACCGCGAACGCCAAGAAGAGCAAGACCGTCACGTCCGACAAGACCGAGAAGGAGGCCTGAGCATGGGGCAGAAGATCAATCCCAACGGCTTCCGCCTGGGCATCACCACTGATCACAAGACCCGGTGGTATGCGGACAAGCAGTATTCCGACTTCGTCGGCGAGGACATCAAGATCCGCGACTTCCTGACCTCCAACCTGGAGCGTGCGGGCATTTCGTCGGTCGAGATCGAGCGTCGTTCGGAGCGGGTGACCATCTACCTGTACGCCGCCCGCCCGGGCATCGTCATCGGCCGCAACGGCCTGGAGGCGGAGCGCGTGCGCGGTGAGCTCGAGAAGCTCACCGGCAAGCAGGTGCAGCTGAACATCCTCGAGGTCAAGAACCCCGAGATCGATGCCCAGCTGGTCGCCCAGGGTGTCGCCGAACAGCTCGGCCAGCGTGTCGCGTTCCGTCGCGCCATGCGCAAAGCCCAGCAGACCGCCATGCGCGCCGGTGCCAAGGGCATCCGGATCAAGTGCTCCGGACGTCTGGGCGGCGCCGAAATGTCGCGTGCGGAGTTCTACCGCGAGGGCCGCGTGCCCCTGCACACGCTGCGTGCCGACATCGACTATGGCTTCTTCGAGGCCCGCACGACCTTTGGCCGGATCGGCGTGAAGGTCTGGATCTACAAGGGTGACGTCTCCGGCACGCGCGCCGAGCGCGCTGCGCAGAAGGCCGCCCGTCAGCAGGCGCCCGGTGGCCGCGGTGGGGATCGTCCCGAGCGCGGCGGTCGTCGTCGCGGCGGTGACGCCCCCCGTGCGGAGGGCACCGACAACGCAGCCCAGGCTCCGGCCGAGGCGGCGTCCGCAACCGAGACCGCAGGAGCCTGAGCATGCTGATTCCTCGTCGTGTCAAGTTCCGCAAGCAGCACCACCCCAAGCGCTCCGGCGCTGCCAAGGGTGGCACTGAGATTGCGTTCGGTGAGTACGGCATCCAGGCGCTCGAGCCGGCGTACGTCACCAACCGACAGATCGAGTCCGCGCGTATTGCGATGACTCGTCACATCAAGCGAGGCGGAAAGGTCTGGATCAACATCTATCCGGATCGCCCGCTGACCAAGAAGCCGGCCGAAACCCGCATGGGTTCCGGCAAGGGTTCCCCCGAGTGGTGGGTGGCCAACATCAAGCCCGGCCGGGTCATGTTCGAACTGGCCGGTGTGCCGGAGGACGTCGCCCGCGAGGCCATGCGTCTGGCTATTCACAAGTTGCCCATGAAGGCGCGCTTCATCAAGCGTGAAGGTGGTGATATCTGATGGCGAAGCAGACTGTGACCACTGCCACAGAGCTCCGCGGCCTCAGCCGCGATGCCCTGAACGCCAAGGTGACCGAGCTGAAGGAAGAACTCTTCAGCCTGCGATTCCAGGCCGCCACCGGCCAGCTGGAGTCGAACGGCCGACTGCGCAACGTCCGCAAGGACATCGCACGGATCTATACCGTGCTGCAGGAGCGCAACCTCGGGATCGTGCCCGAGCCCGAGGTGACCGCTGAGCCCGAGAAGTCCGACAGCAAGAAGAAGGCCTGACATGAGTGAGACCACTGAGAACGTCGGGGCCACCGAGCAGACGGAAACCGCCGAGCGTGCAGCCCGCAAGGTGCGCACCGGCTATGTCGTCAGCGACAAGATGGACAAGACCATCGTCGTCGCCGTCGAGGACCGTGTGAAGCACCGCCTCTATGGCAAGGTCATGCGTCGCACGATCCGGCTCAAGGCCCACGACGAGAACAACGAAGCCGGCATCGGCGACCGCGTGCGCGTCATGGAGACCCGACCGCTGTCGGCGACCAAGCGCTGGCGTCTGCTCGAGATCGTCGAGAAGGCCAAGTAATCCCCGGGTGAACACTCCGGTGTTCACCGATGCACCTCCTGGTGAGCACATCAGTGATCACCCCGCGACTCCCCGATCCGAGGACGGCTCACCGAGCTGCCTGTGGGTCGGGGAGTTGCTTTGGTGTTGGGCCCTGCAGGGCGGTGAGTGGCGTGCTGACCGCACAGTGGAACGATGTGCGGGGAGGATGTCGCCAGGCCATAGGCTTGCCATGAACGTTGGTTCATAAGACCTTCGGTCAATGAAGAAGGGCCGTCACCCGATTACCATCGGGGGCGGCCCTTCAACTATGTCCGGAACTGTTGCCTGGCGAGGCATGTGCCTGCCAACACCGTCACGGCACTGGCGTGGTCCTGTGCGCGCAGGACCGTCGGTCAGCGGTGACGCAGCTCCCGCAGCCACTCCTCAGCATCGCGATAGCTCTCATCGGAGTGGCCGTTGCCCACTTCGGGACGCAACTGGTCGGCGCGCGGATAGGACCCAAGGAAGGTGACGTCCCGGGAGGTGCGCTTGAGGCCCTTCATCGCACCGGCGAGGCGGTGGTCGTTGATGTGGCCCTCCGCGTCGATCGAGAAGCTGTAGTGGCCGCGTACCAACCGTGACGGACGCGACTCGATCCGTGACAGGTTGACTCCGCGGGAGGCGAACTGTTCCAGCATCCGCAGCAGTGCACCGGCCTCGTCATCGCGCAGGAAGACCGTGAGGGTGGTCTTGTCGGCGCCGGTCCGTTCCGGGGGCGGCCCGGGCTTGGTCACGAGGATGAACCGGGTCACCGCTTCCTTGTTATCGGCGATCGCGGTGGCCAAGGCCTCAAGCTTGTGCAACTCACCCGCCGGCGCGGAGCAGATGGTGGCGTGGAACCGCGAGTTCGGGTCCGCG
This sequence comes from Propionibacteriaceae bacterium, assembly GCA_030538175.1. GTDB lineage: Bacteria > Actinomycetota > Actinomycetes > Propionibacteriales > Propionibacteriaceae > Enemella. The sequence goes on from JAUNUL010000187.1 coordinate 3,462, forward strand.
ATTTCGGCGGCCCCGGCGGCGGTTGAGCCACCCTCGTGCACGGTCGCGTGGGGGAGATTCGTGTTGACCCAGTCCCGACACTGGGCCGCTGCATGGGGGTGCGTGACGATGCGCGTCACGTCCTCGAGCTTGGTCCCGGGGCGCCCATAGAGGTTGAACTCCACCGGCAGCAGGACCTCCCGGGTGATCATGAGCGGTCGGCCATAGGTGAGGTTGTCCAGCGTCGCCGATACGCCACCCTCGATGTTGTTCTCGATCGGCACCAGGGCCGCCTGCACGTCGTCGTTGCGGACGGCCTCGAGGGCAGCGACAACCGATGGATAAGGCCGCAGGTGCCCGGGCAGATCCGGGACGGTCAGCAGTGCCTCGTGGCAGAACGTCCCTGCCGGGCCAAGATAGCCGTACGCTTCGGTCTTGCTCACAATCACTCCTCGTTGAGGCGGGTACGCCGACACCGCAGGCTATCGCCCCGGTGGGACGCCCCTGCACGCCTTCCGCGCCCTGACCGACCTGTGTCAGCGCTGCGCGAATACCTTCCGGGCTGCGATCACGCCGATGAGCGACAACACGCACATGGCGGCGTAATAGAACCCCGGCACGGTCAATACCTTGGTCGCATTGATCAGCGAGGCCAGGATCAGTGGGGCGAAGCCGCCGAAGATCGCGACCCCGAAGGCATAGGCGATCGTCATGCCGGAGCCGCGCACGGTGACCGGGAAGAAGTCGGACAACAATGCCGGCATGGGCGCGAAATAGAAGCAGCACAGGATGCCGACGAGGACCTCGCACAAGGTGAGGATCAGCACCGATGGGCTGTTGGTGAGCAGTTGGAACATGGGCCAACCGATGATCACGCCGACGATGGTGGCGGGCAGCATCACCCGGGTCGGCCCGACCTTGTCCGCGAGCAGGCCCACGAACGGCGACCCGATCAGCACCACGACACCAGCCACGACCGCACCCGGGAACGCCGCCCAGGCGGGCAGGCCGAGGTTCGCGCGGGAGTACGACGGCAGATAGGTGATCAGATAGAACGAGATGGTCGCCATGGCGATGATGAAGAACGCTGACACCAGCCGTCCGAAGTGTTCCTTCAGCAGCGTTGCCACTGGTGCCTGGACAGGTGTCGCGGCTTCGAACTCCGGGGTGTCCGACATCTTCGTCCGGATGTACCAGCCCACGGGGCCGATCAGCAGGCCGAAGGCAAACGCGAGCCGCCAGCCCCAGCTCTGCATGGCCTCGGTTGACAGGGTGGAGGTCAGCAGCCACGCGATGCCGGCGGCGAGGATCAGGGACACGCCCTGGGTGGCGACCTGGAACGACGCATAGAACGCCTTGCCGCGCTTGGCGTTCTCGGTCAGGAAGGCGGTGGCGGAGCCGAACTCACCACCGGCGGAAATGCCCTGGATAATCCGCGCCACGGCAAGGATGACGGCAGCCCAGATGCCGAGGACGTTCGCACCCGGCAACACGACGATGATGAACACACCGAGCGTCATGAGGCCGATGGTGAGGCTGAGGGCGGCCTTGCGTCCGTGCCGGTCGGAATAGTTGCCGATCAGCACCGCGCCCAGTGGGCGCACGACAAAGGTGATCCCGAACGTGGCCCACGTCATCAGCACGCTGGCGAAATCCTTGCCGGGATAGAACACGGCCTGGATCGTGCTCGCGAGGAACGCGAACAGGATGATGTCGTACCACTCCAGAGCGTTGCCAAGGGACGCGGCTAGGACGGCCTTCCGAGCCCGCGCGCGATCAGCCGTGCTCTCGGTGACAGGTGAGTTGGACATCGGGATCCTTCAGGGTTGGGGCATCACCAACTATCTATATCCCGATCTTTCCTGTTCTTGTCAGATGTCCAGCGTTTGTTGACCCCTGCCGCAGGCGTGCGAATGCCTCGCTCCGGATTCCAGCTCCAGCAGGTATTCCTTGGCCGCCAGGCCGCCGGCGTACCCCGTGAGCGACCCGTTGTGGCCGACCAGCCGGTGGCAGGGCACCACGATCGACCACGGGTTGCGTCCGGTCGCGGCCCCGACGGCGCGGCTCGCCTTCGGGCGGCCGATCAGCTGGGCCAACTCGCCATAGGTCGTCGTCTCGCCATAGCCGATGCCACGCAGCGCCGCCCATACCTCGCGCTGGAAATCCGTCCCGCGGGGTGTCAGCTCGAGGTCGAAGTGGCGGCGGGTCCCGGCGAAGTACTCGGTCAGCTGCTGCACCACCTCCGCCGCCACGGAGTCATCGCGGGGCCCGATCCCGGCTTCGGCCGGCAGGTGCCGCTGGCCGTCGCGATAGACCCCGGCCAGTCGGCCCTCGTCGTCGATGACCAGCAGATAGGTGCCGACCGGCGAGCGCCAGCGTCGGTGCCTCAATCCGGTTGTGGGCTGCATGAGGTCTCCTTCGTGCGTCACTCGGGTGGGTTGTTGATGGCGTGAGCGGTGTCGCTGGCCCAGAGATACTGGGTGGCGTACGCCCGCCAGGGTGCCCAGCGCGTCGAGTCCGCGACGGTCAGGCCGAGGCGGCCGAGCCCGTGGCGTACGCCGAGATCACCGGCCGGGAATGCATCCGGGTCGCCCAGCCCGCGCAGGGCGATCACCTCCACGGTCCACGGGCC
>JAUNUL010000188.1 GCA_030538175.1 Propionibacteriaceae bacterium
TGACCCGGTCAGACCGAAGGGGGTGTAGCGACCTCCGGCAGAGCGCCCTCGGTGGCGATACCCGCCTCCGCGAACTCGGTTTCGAGGTCGGGGATCCGCTCGGGTGAGACCGCAGCAGTCAGCCCGAGCAGCACGGTGGTGCCGAAGCCGGCCGCGGCCGCATCGAGGGCGGTCGCGCGCACGCAGTGATCGGTGGCGATGCCACAGACGTCGATCGTGCTGACCTTGTGCTCGGCGAGCCACTCCAGCAGGGAGATCCCTGCGGTGGTCGATCCCTCGAAGCCCGAATACGCCGCCTCATGTTGCCCCTTGAAGAACACCGCATCGAAGTCGCGGAATTCGAGGTCGGGGTGGAAGTCGGCGCCCGGGGTCCCTGCGACGCAGTGGGGCGGCCACGTGTCGACGAAGTCCGGGGCATCAGCGAAATGGGCGCCCGGATCGATGTGGTGATCGCGGGTGGCCACGATCACGTCATAGCCATGATCACCGCCGCTCAGCAGGTCCGAGATCGCTCGCGCGGTGGTGGCGCCGCCGGCCACTGCCAGCGACCCTCCTTCGCAGAAGTCGTTCTGGACATCGACCACGATGAGTGCGTTCGTCACTGCTCCTCGTTCCTGATCAGGCGTCTTCGTCGAGATAGATCGTGCGGATGAGCGCCTCACCACGCGACATCTTGCGGGCAGCCATCGGCAACTCGGCGAACGACTGCTCGTGACGCTCCCGGGCTTCGGCGAGCGTCGTGCGGCCCACGATCTCACCCTTGGCCACCAGCGGGACCAGCAGCGGCCGGTCGTTGTAGTCACCCTTCGGTGGGGTGCCGACACCGATCACCTCGGCCTCGGCAATCCCGCGGTCGTCGAGGCGGCGCAAGGCGAACTTGCGTCCACCCACCGTTGCCTTGTTCTTGGACTTCTTCGCCACCGGGACCATCACCGCATCCTCGCCGTTGGAGTCGGCGCGGGAGACGAGCTTGTAGACGAACCCGCAGGTCGGGTGGCCCGAACCGGTGACGAGCGAGGTGCCGACCCCGTATCCGTCCACGGGAGCCCCGGCCAAGGCAGCCAACTGCCACTCGTCGAGGTCGGAGGTCACGATGATCCGCGTCTCGGTGGCGCCCAAGGAATCCAGGAGCTGGCGGACCATCCGCGACATCTCCGGCAGGTCGCCCGAATCCAGTCGGACGGCGCCCAGCTTGCCGTTGGTCAGGCGTACGCCCGTGCGGACCGCCTCCTCGACGTCATAGGTGTCGACGAGCAGCGTGGTGTCCTCGCCGAGGGTGTCGAGCTGGGCGCGGAAGGCCTCTTCCTCGCTGTTGTGGAGGAGCGTGAACGAGTGCGCGGCCGTGCCCGCGGTGGGCACCCCATAGCGCCGCCCGGCCTCAAGGTTGGAGGTCGAGCCGAACCCGGCGACATAGGCCGCGCGGGCTGCTGCCACGGCCGAGCTCTCGTTGGTGCGCCGGGAACCCATCTCGATGCAGGGCCGGCCCTGGGCCATGGCCACCATGCGGGACGCCGCCGAGGCGACCGCGGAGTCATAGTTGTAGATCGACAGCAACACGGTTTCGAGCACCACGCACTCGGCGAACGTTCCCTCGACCACCATCAGCGGTGAGCCGGGGAAATAGATCTCGCCCTCGGGATAGCCCCAGATGTCACCGCTGAAGCGATAGGACTCCAGCCACGTGGCCAGGGGTTCGTCGATGATGTTGTGTTCGTGCAGGAAGTCGAGCTCGGCCGACTCGAAACGGAACGCTTCGATCGCATCGAGCGCACGCCCGACACCGGCGACCACGCCATAGCGGCGGCCCTCCGGCAGGCGACGCGGGAACAGGTCGAACACCGATCGCCGAAAGGCGGTGCCCGCACCGAGGGTGGCGCGGACCATCGTGAGCTCATAGTGGTCGGTCAGCAACGCCGTTGACGGCATGGGGTTCGTGGCAGTCACCCGACCAGACTAGCCAGACCGGCGCCCCGCGTCGCTGGCCAGTGGTGCAGCTGCTCGTGGGTGGACGTCGCGTGCCGGTTTGTCACAATGGGCAGCATGTCCGAAAAACCTGGAGAACCGACCCCCACGGGTGGGACCGCGGTCGCTGAGCGTCCTGTCGAGGACGCCGTCGCCCAGAACCCGTGGGTGACGATCGTGTGGGATGACCCCGTCAACACCCAGGTCTATGTGACCCATGTGTTCGTCACCTATTTCCACTATCCGAAAGCCAAGGCCCGCCGCCTGATGCTCCAGGTGCACAACAACGGCAAGGCCGTGGTCGCCTCCGGCAGCCGCGAGGAGATGGAACGGGACTGCAACGCGATGCACGAATACGGCCTGTGGGCCACCCTCGACAAGGCGGAGTGACCACGATGGCGCGCTATGCGTTCGACGGTGAGACCGTGACGCTCTATCTGACCAACAACGACCTCGAGTTGCTGGACTCCCTCACCGAGCAGTTCATCGAGCTGCTCAGTGTTGGCCACCCCGAACCGGGCCCAGTGCCCGACGATGCCGACCCGTTCGCCCGGTGGGAGGCGGAACTGGCTGCGCAGGCGAACCAGGACGATGATGAGGAAGCCGATCCCGCCCTGCAGCGACTCTTCCCCAACCCCTATCCCCACGACGCCCAAGCCGCGGCGGACTACAAGCGGTATGCCGAGTCCGATCACCGCCGCACCAAGCTGGCCGATGCCACAGCCGTGCGGCAGTGCCTGGCTGCCGGGCTCCCGGTGCACATCACCGAGCCGCTGGTCGACCCCTGGCTCAAGACCCTGAATGCTCTGCGGCTGGTGCTGGCCTCGCGGCTCGGGCTGGACGATGCGGACGCGGTCGAGGAGCTGCATCAGCTCCCCGACGACGACCCCCGCGTGATGATGGGCGCGGTGATGGACTGGTTGGCGTACTTGCAGGGCGTCATCATCGAACTCCGCGACCCCGATTTGGCCGAGGGCGGGGACGACCGTGACGATTGACCGCGTGAAACCCGACCGTGACGCGCCTATCGGCATCTTCGACTCGGGTTTCGGTGGGCTCACCGTGCTGCGCGCGGTGGTCGACCAGCTCCCCGAAGAGGACGTCATCTATCTCGGTGATACCGCCCGGGCGCCCTATGGGGAGAAGACGATCGCGGAGGTCCGGGAGTACGCGCTGGAGTGTCTCGACCACCTGGTGGCGCTCGGGGTGAAGGCGCTCGTGATCGCCTGCAACTCCGCCTCCTCCGCGGTCCTCCGCGATGCCCGGGAGCGCTATTCGGTGCCCGTCATCGACGTGATCCTCCCGGCTGCCCGCCGCACCGTCGGAGCCACCCGCACCGGCCAGGTCGGCGTCATCTGCACGGAGGCGACCGCGACCTCGCGGTCCTATGACGACGCCTTGGTTGCCGCCCCGCAGATCACCCTGCACACCCAGGCCTGTCCGCGCTTCGTGGAGTTCGTGGAGGACGGCATTACCAGTGGCCCGGAACTGCTCGGGGTGGCCCGCGGCTATCTCGCCCCGCTGCAGGCCGCCGGGATCGACACCCTCATCCTCGGCTGCACGCACTACCCGCTGCTGACCGGCCCCCTGTCGTACATCCTGGGCGATTCAGTCACCTTCGTCTCCAGTGCCGATGAGTGCGCCAAGGCGGCGTACGCCCGGCTCACCGAACTCGACCTGTTGCACACCCCCCGGTCCGCCAACGGTCACCGGCGCACCGCCGGCCGTCGACGGTTCCTCACCACCGGCAACCCGGAACGGTTCGAGGGCATCGGCCGCCGCCTCATCGGGGATCTGGTGGCTGACGTAGAACAATTTCCGTGACCGGTCAGCCGGCGCCCGGTCGACGACCCCTGACCGGCTAGCCGCCCCAAGGCCGGCGACCCTGACCAGTTAGCGTGGCCGCGTGGAACTCACGATCATCGGTTGCTCGGGCTCCGCCTCCGGCCCCGAATCCCCGGCCAGCTGCTATCTGGTGCGTCACGATGGCTTCACCCTCGTGCTCGACATGGGCCCCGGTGCCTTCGGTGGCTTGTGGAAACGCCTCGATCCGCGAGAGATCGACGCGATCGCGCTCAGTCATCTGCACCCCGACCACTGTCTCGACCTGTGCGCGTACAACGTCGCGGCGCTCTATTCGGCGACCGCGCCCTGGCGACGTATCCCTGTGTACGGCCCGCCCGGCACCGCCGAACGACTCAGCCGCGCCAACGAACCTGTGCCCGGTGAGACCTCGACCTGGGCGATGGACTTCGTCACCTGGCAGCCGACACAACAGGTCGGGCCGTTCACGATCCGGCTCGTTCCTGCACCCCATTCGGCTCCGGCCTGGTCCCTGCGCGTCGAAGCGGGTGGCAGAGCCCTGGTCTATTCGGGGGATACCGGTCCGAGTGCCGGCCTGGTCGAGTTGGCCCGCGGCGCCGACCTGCTCCTGGCCGAAGCCTCGTTCATGCACGCCGACGATCTCCCGCAGGACGTACACCTGTCCGGGCGACAGGCGGCCGAACATGCGGCGCAGGCCGAGGTGCCCACCTTGGTGATCACCCACGTCCCGCCCTGGCACGACATCGACGCCGTCCACGCCGAGGCCCGACCGCACTTCGACGGGAACCTGCTGTTGGCTCGCCCCGGACTCACCGTGACACTCGACTAGAGACACTCGACTAAAGTGCGCCCCATGACGCGAGGCGATGGACGGGCCCTGGACCAACTCCGAGACGTGCGGTTCACCCGCAATTGGCTGGATCACGCGGAGGGGTCGGTGCTGGTCGAGTTCGGCCTCACCCGGGTTCTCGTGGCCGCGTCGGTGACCGAGGGCGTCCCGCGGTGGCGCCGCGGCTCCGGCCTGGGCTGGGTCACGGCGGAGTACGCGATGTTGCCCCGCGCCACCCACGACCGCTCCGACCGGGAATCGGTGAAGGGCCGCATCGGTGGGCGTACGCACGAGATCTCCCGCCTCATCGGCCGCAGCCTCCGCGCGGTCATCGACTATCAGGCGCTGGGGGAGAACACGATCGTGCTGGACTGCGACGTCCTGCAGGCCGATGGCGGCACGCGGACCGCGGCGATCACGGGGGCCTATGTCGCCCTCAGCGATGCGGTGAGCTATCTGCGGCAGCGGAACCTGCTCGTCTCGGAGCCGTTGCTCGGCTCGGTGCAGGCCGTCTCGGTCGGCATCGTGGGCGGAGTGCCGATGCTGGATCTGGCGTACGCCGAGGACTCCACCGCCGACACTGACATGAATGTCGTGATGTCCGGCGATCGGTTCATCGAGGTCCAAGGCACTGCCGAGCAGAGCCCCTTCGACCGGGCCGTGCTTGATCAGTTGCTTGATCTCGCGGCTAAGGGCTGTGCTGACCTCGATCAACTGCAGCAGAAGGCTCTGTCCGCGTGACCCAGCAGGACGCGACCCAGCAGGCGGCGCCGGTGCAGACGGTCGTGCTCGCCACTCGCAACGCCAAGAAGCTCACCGAACTGCGCCGCGTCCTCGACGCACAGGGGATTGAGGTGCTCGGGCTCGACCAGGTCGCGGACTATCCCGAACCGGCCGAGACCGAGACCACGTTCGAGGGCAACGCCCTGCTCAAGGCGCGGGCCTGCACCGAGGCGACCGGGCTGCCAGCCTTGGCCGACGACTCGGGCCTCACGGTGGCCGTGTTGGGCGGGATGCCGGGCGTACGCTCGGCCCGCTGGGCCGGACCCGATGCCACCGACGCGGACAACCTGGCCCTGGTCTTGCGGCAGATTGCCGACGTGCCGGCCGACCGCCGGGACGCAAGCTTCGTCTGCGCGCTCGCCCTCACGCTGCCCGATGGGCGCACCGCCGTCACCCACGGCGAGGTGACTGGCCGCCTGACCATGTTCGCGCGGGGGGAGAACGGGTTCGGCTACGATCCGATCTTCCTCCCCGACGGATCCGACCGCACGACCGCGGAGATGACGCCGGCGGAAAAGGACGCGATCAGCCACCGCGGCCACGCGATCCGCGCGATGGTGCCCGTGCTGGCCGACCTGTTGACCCGCTGAACCCCAGGAAGCGACGAGAACGATGAAGCAATACCTCGATCT
>JAUNUL010000189.1 GCA_030538175.1 Propionibacteriaceae bacterium
ACGCCCGCTCCAGCCGCCGGTACGCCGGCTCGCTCCGATGGGCGCGTACCAGCCAGCCCTCCGATGGTCAGTGGGCCTCTCGCCGCCGACGATCCACGCACTCCTATCGGACTGTCGATCGGGGTGATGCTGCTGCTGGCGTGGATTCTCGCTGACCCGCTCGGCGCGCTGCCGCGGTTCAAACCGGTGGCGGAGTTCGACACGGTGGAGCGGCTGGTCACAGCAGGCATCCCCCTCGTGGCTGTGGGACTGGCCGCGATCGGGCTGTTCGATGCGCTCATGGTCCGGGGACGGGGACGCGGGGCGTCCCGCAGGTGGAGGGCGGACCCGGCCACGAGTGTCCCGCCTTCTGGGAGCAACGCCGCAGGTGGAACGGTCCTCAGGCACCGCCCTCGAACGCTTCTGGCAGCACCGCTCCACGGTGTTGATGGGCAGCTTGGTGCTCGGCATCGGCGCGGCCGCGTGGTGTGCGGCCATCACCGACGCCGACGTGCACGCATTCGTGAACTGGACACCCGCGATGGCCGACTTCGAGGTCTATCTGCGTGCAGCGCGGTCGTTCGCGGCCGGGGAGCCGCTCTACACAGCCGACGAGGGACAGTGGCCCTTCCTCTATCCCCCCTTCGCGGCCCTCCTCGCCCTGCCGATGGGCGTGTTGCCCAGGGGCCTGGTCCAGTTCGCTTGGCTGGCGCTGACGGTGACGGGTCTGATGGCACTGCTGCACAGGCTGGGCCTGCGGGGGTGGCACGTCGCGTTCGCGACCATGATCTGCATCTTTGTCGCCGGGCCCATTCGCAGCACGGTCGGGCTCGGCCAAATCTCGGTGCTGCTCATGGTGATGTGTCTGCTCGACATGGCCCCGGGACGTGGGCTCCTCGCAGCGTGGGCCGGAAGCCTTCGTCCCCTGAGGCGTCTTGTGGCGGGCCGCGATCGGCTGCTGCCGGCAGGGGTGCTGATCGGCATCGCGACAGCCATCAAGCTGACCCCGGGTCTGTTCATCGTCCTGCTGTGGTTCACCGGCCGCCGACGCCATGCCATCATCGCCACCCTCACCACAGCCCTCGCCTGCCTGATCGGGTTCATCGTCTCGCCCCGACAGTCCTGGCACTATTGGACCCAAGTCGCCTTGGGCGGGCTGGAGTTCTTCCCCGATCCCCGCGGCTGGATGCACAACCAGTCCTGGGTCAGCGCCTGGCAGCGCTTCGTGGGCCTGGACCCGCGATGGACCACGATCGGCATCCTGATCGGTGCCGTCTTCACCGTGGTGGGGCTGCTGGCTGCAATCCGCTGCGCACGCCGCGGTCACGTGTTGCTGGGCGCGAGCCTGTGCGGCCTGGCCGCACTGACCGCGCTCCCGGTGGCATGGAACCACTATTTCGTCTGGGCCCTGCCGCTGGGGGTGGCGCTCCTGCGGCCGGGTATCACCCGAGAGCTACGGATCATTGGGCTGCTCGCGACCACATGGCTTATCACCGAGCCGTTCTGGACCGTGGCCTATGCCGGTCCCGATCCCCTGGAGTTCGTGCGGTGGGGTGTCGGCGAAAAGATCGTGGGCGCCGCCGGGGCCCTGCTGACGATGGCGCTCATGGCCGTCGCCGCGTGCCGACCGCCCGAAAGGTGGACCAGCGATGGCCACGCGGGCGTGCCGGACCTTGCGGAATTTCCCCGCGCCTAGTGGGATTGGGCCAGTTGGGACGGAGCTGCGATCCGCGGCTCGACCAGCGGTTATGGGCTAAGTAGCGCGTTTCGTTCCCCGGAACGGATTCCAAAGGCTACTGGGCAGTTGCCTAGAGTCAATGCACTGCCTGGCAGTGGCGTACTTTCGTCCATGAGACGGAGTAGTCATCAACGAGGAGGAACTCCATGTCCGACCGTAAGGCTCAGCACCAAGAACTGGCTGACGCACTGCTGGAAGCATATGCGACCAAGCAGGCTATCCCGCCGTTGCGGGACAGCCTCGACAACATGAACATCGATGATGCATACGCGATCCAGCAGATCCAGGAAAAGGCACTGCTGGCCCGCGGTGAGAAGGTCATCGGCCGCAAGATCGGCCTGACCTCCCTCGCCATGCAGAAGCAGCTCGGGGTCGACAGCCCCGACTTCGGGTTCATGACTGATGACCCCCGCTTCATCGGCAACGATGACGCACACTTCAACTCCAAAGATTTCCTCCAGCCGCGGATCGAACCAGAGCTCGCCTTCTATCTGAAGGACGATCTGGCCGGGCCGGGGGTAACCCTTGAGCAGGCGATCGAAGCCATTGGCACCGTCCACAAGGCTATCGAGATCGTCGACTCCCGCGTGGCCGACTGGAACATCCACCTGGTTGACACGGTTGCCGACAATGCGTCCTATGGCGCTATCGCTTGGTCGAAGGAACCAATCGACATCGACAAGAACGAACTCATCAACATGACCTGCAAGCTCACCGTCAACGGTGAGGTCGTTGGTGAGGGAACTGGCGCCGATGTCATGGGCCACCCCGCAGCACCCCTGCAGTGGCTCGCCAACACCCTTGGTGAACAGGGTGTGACCTTGAAGGCCGGTCAGGTTGTCCTGCCCGGAAGCTTCACCCGCATGATCGCCGTGGACGCCGGCACGTCGGTTACCGCCGACTATGGCGAGCACGGCACGTTCACCATCCACTTCGACTGATAGGAGGGACCACTCGATGGACCCCAGGGAGCGTAAGGATCGTCCTTACACCGCAGCGATCATCGGACCGGGCAATATTGGCTCGGACCTGATGTTCAAGCTGCTGCGGCGCAGTCAGTACATCCAGCCGACCTACATGATCGGTGTTGACCCAACCTCCGATGGTCTCGCCCGCGCCAAGCGTCTGGGCCTCACCACCTCGGCGGAGGGTGTGGACTGGCTTCTCGCTCAGGATGACCTTCCCGATTTCGTGTTTGATGCCACCAGCGCCAAGGCCCACCTGGCCGCCGCGCCACGGTTCGCTGAGGCCGGAATCCATGCGATCGACCTGACCCCCGCCGCTGTGGGTCCATACTTGTGTCCGCCGGTGAACCTCGAGTCCCTCGAGAACGTCGCCAATGTCAACATGATCACCTGTGGTGGCCAGGCCACCACGCCCATGGTGGCAGCCGTGTCCCGGGTCGTCCCGGTCGACTATGCCGAGATCGTTGCTTCGATCGCGTCCAAGTCGGCGGGCCCCGGGACCCGGGCGAACATCGACGAGTTCACCGAAACCACCGCTGCTGCCCTTGAGGCTGTCGGCGGTGCCAAGACGGGCAAGGCCATCATCATCCTCAACCCGGCCGAGCCGCCGTTGATGATGCGCAACACCGTCTATTGCTCGCTGCCGGCTGAGGCCGCGGAGCCGGGCGCCGTCCAGGACGAGATCCGCGAATCCATCGCCAAGATGGTGGAGAGCGTCCAGGACTATGTCCCCGGATACAACCTGACCGCTGATCCGCAGTTCGACCACGCCCGTCCGGAGTGGAAGGGCTGGGGCCGGGTCACCTGCCTCGTGCAGGTCAAGGGTGCCGCGGACTACCTGCCGGAGTACGCCGGCAACCTCGACATCATCACCGCCGCTGCGACCCGCACCGGCGACATGCTCGTCGAGCGGATCGAAGCCAGCAAGAAGGTGGAGGCCAACGCATGACCGATCTCCAGGTTCGTATCACTGACACGACGCTGCGCGATGGTTCCCATGCCATGCGTCACCAGTTCACGGTGGAACAGGTCACCGCGATCTCCAAGGCCCTCGACGACGCCGGCGTGCCGGTCATCGAGGTCGCCCATGGTGATGGCCTGGCCGGTTCGAGCTTCAACTATGGCTTCTCGCACACCAGCGAGCTCGATCTCATCGAGGCCGTGAAGAACACCGTGACCAATGCCAAGGTCGCCGCTCTCATGCTGCCCGGTCTGGGCACCGTCCATGAGATGCGTGAGGCCAAGGCCCGCGGCATCGACATCATCCGCATCGCCACGCACTGCACCGAGGCGGATGTGTCCATCCAGCACTTCAACGCGGCACGTGAGATGGGCCTGGAGACCGTTGGTTTCCTCATGCTCTCGCACATGGTCTCCCCCGCTGAGCTGGCCAAGCAGGCCCGCATCCAGGTGGACGCCGGCTGTCAGTGTGTTTATGTCGTCGACTCGGCCGGTGCGCTGATCCTCGATGACGTCTCCGACCGGGTCAAGGCACTGCGCGATGAGCTCGGTGACGACGCCCAGATCGGTTTTCACGGCCACCAGAACATGAGCTTCGGTGTCGCCAACTCGGTCTTCGCCGTCCGTGAGGGTGCTGTGCAGGTCGATGGCTCGCTGAACGCCTTCGGCGCCGGTGCCGGCAACTCCCCGACCGAGGTTCTCGTGCCCGCCTTCGAGCGGCTCGGGATCCACACGGGGGTCGACACCAAGAAGATCCTGGACGCGGCAGAAGACGTCATGAAGCCGATGATCAAGCGCATGCCGATCATGGACCGCGCCTCGATCATCCAGGGCAAGGCCGGTGTCTACAACTCCTTCCTCTTCCATGCGGAGCGGGCAGCGGAGCGCTATGGCGTGCCCGTCACCGACATCCTCGAAGAGATCGGTCGCCGTCGCTATGTCGGTGGCCAGGAGGACATGATCATCGACGTGGCCGTTTCGCTCGCGAACGCGGCCGCCTGATCCACTCCCGTGACCGGCGAGGTCACCGGAGGCCGAGGCCCGATTCCCATCAAGGGAGTCGGGCCTCGGACGTTTCTCCGAATCACGCAATGTGGGGTGCCCATGTCCACGTCGGGGGCGATACACTGACTCGACTCCACGCTCAATCGGCGTGCCACCCTTGGTCGCCGACACGGAGCAACTCCAACGACGGAACGGGGGGCCATGGGGACCCAGCGGGACAGCCGCACTGCAGTGGACAAGGCGCTCAGCCTGCTCGGGGCTTTTGGCAAGGATGCCTCCTCGGGTGTGGGCGTGAGCGAACTGGCGCGGCGAACCGAGCTCAGCAAATCAACGGCCTTCCGCCTGTTGGCAGTGCTGGAGAAGAATGGCGCGGTCGAACGTGCCGGCAGCAACTATCGATTGGGGCCGTTGCTCAACGAGCTCACCGCACCGGTGACCGTGCCCGAGGTGGAGGAGCTCAGGGATATCCTGACGCCGTTCCTGGCCCACCTCTATGAGCGCACCCGGCAGACCGTGCATCTGGCGGTGCTGGAGGGCACGCACGTCGTCTATCTGAACAAACTCCACGGCCTGCACCACGTGCCCTCGCCGTCGCGCATAGGGGGCAGGCTGCCGGCATTCTGCACGGCCGTGGGCAAGATCCTGTTGTGTTACAACCAGACCCTCGTCGACGAGGTCCTCGCCGAAGAGTTGCCGCAGTGGACGCCCTACACCGTCACTGACCCCGAGGAGTTGCGCAAGCAGTTGCTCGACGCCAAGACCCGCGGCTTCGCCTTCGAACGCGAGGAGACCATGCGGGGTCTGAGCTGCATCGCCGCTCCGGTGCTCAGCGTGACAGGCACTCCGGTTGCTGCCCTGTCGGTCTCTGCCCCCACGGGCCGGTTCGATCCCAACGCCGAGCTGCATGCCGTGCGCGAGGTGTGCGCCAAGGCCTCCCAGGCGTACGCGGCGCGCAAGCGGGCCGCCCGTCGCGCGGCGGTCAGCGAGGCTGCCGCGGCAGCACGGACAACTGACCCGGAGGAAACGGCCTGATCAACGATCAGCCTGATCGTTGGTCATGTGAAACACACGACAGCCTCTCGGGTGAAACCCGAGAGGCTGTTCGGTTTTATCCGATGCACCACCCAACCATCGGCCCGGGGACCTGCCCTGGACGTGGTCAGAGGGTCAGAAGTCGACCCACCTGATCGGATCAGAGTTCGCCCTGGACCGATCCTGGAGTGATCCACACCTCGTCGCCGCGGACCTCCACGGCGTGGGTGCCGACAGGCTCGGTGGCGGGCAGGCTGAGCGCTTCACCGGTGTTGAGGGCAAAGGCCGCGGAGTGGAGCGGGCACTCGATGCAGTCGTCCTCGACCCAGCCA
>JAUNUL010000190.1 GCA_030538175.1 Propionibacteriaceae bacterium
TCGTGACCGCCACCGGACTGGCGAGACCGACGGCACATCGGCTCGCGGTGGCGCTGGAGCATCACCGCCTGGTTGGTCGCGACCTGCAGGGCCGCTTTGTCCTCGGGCCTCGACTCGCTGAGCTCGCGTCGGCCGCAGGCGAGGATCGCCTCCTCGCGACCGCAGGCCCTGTGCTCGCCCGGTTGCGCGACATCACCGGTGAGTCCACCCAACTTTTCCGCCGTCAGGGCGACCTGCGCATCTGCGTGGCGGCCGCCGAGCGGATGTCCGGTCTCCGCGACACCGTCCCCGTCGGCAGCCAGTTGACGATGGCCGCAGGGTCTGCCGCCCAGGTCCTGCTCGCCTGGGAGGAGCCCGATCGCATGCAGCGTGGGCTGCGTGGCTCCCGCTATTCGGCGGTCGCGCTCGCATCGGTACGCCGCCGTGGCTGGGCCCAGTCCGTCGGCGAACGTGAGGCGGGCGTTGCCTCGGTCTCCGCACCGGTGCGCTCTCCTTCCGGCAAGGTCATCGCCGCGCTCAGCGTCTCCGGCCCGATCGAACGACTGTCCCGTCAGCCCGGGCGCCTGCATGCCCGTGCGGTCATGGCGGCGGCCGATCGGCTCTCCGAAGTCCTGCGTCACAGCGGTTCCGAAGGCTGATTGCCCTTAAGCTCCAACGGTGATGAGTGAGCCGCTCCCCACGACACCGCCCGCCGCGACGCGCAGTGCTTCCGCGCCGTCCATCCCCCACACCCGCGGTTGGCTGCCCTGGACCTTGATCGGCTTTGTCGGCGCTGTCCTCGTCGCACTCATGGCCTTTGGCGTCGGCTATCTCGAAGATGGCCCGCGTGGCTGGCTCGAACGCCACGCCGCTTGGACCCGCAACGCCACCGGTCGCTATGTCGCCCGCCTGAGCGCGCTGCTCGGCTCGTTGCTGCTGTTCGTCGCCTGGTGGCGCCTGCGGCCGGTGAGCCAGGAACACTCGGAAGAATCACCCGGGCGCGGCGTACCGTATCGGCGCATCGCGCTGCTGTGGACCCTGCCCTTTTGGCCCGTCCCCGCCTTGTTGACCGCGGATGCGTACGCCTATGCGGCGCAGGGCTGGCTGCTGCATCAGGGGCTTGACCCCTATACCTTCGCGATGGGCTATCCCAGTCCGTTCGCCGAGAGCATCTTTCCCACCTGGCGACCGACGACCGCTGTCTATCCCCCACTGGCGCTGCACCTGCAGCATGCGCTGGTCGACCTGACCGGCGCGCACCCCTATTGGGCGCCGGTCGCGATGCGCCTCATGGCCCTGGCCGGTTTCGCGCTGATGCTCACCGTCGCCGGCCCACTCGCTCGCTCCGTCGGCGCCTCCGCGCGGTTCGCGGTGTGGTTCGTGGCGCTCAACCCCCTGCTGCTCATCCAGTTCGTCGGCGGTGCCCACAACGACGCCCTGATGGTGGGCCTGATCATGGTGGCACTGTGGCTGGCCCGGACCCGGTTCGGCCTGGTCACCGGCTGCATCGTGCTCGGCCTGGCCGCAGCGGTGAAACAGCCTGCGATCTTCGCCGGGCCAGGTGTGGTCCTGCTCGCAGTGCTCGGGGCGCAGCGTGACCCGCGGACGCCGATCCCGTGGGGACGCATCGTTCGCGGCATGGTCGTCGGCGGTGCCGTCGGGGCCGCCACCTTCCTCGCCGTCTCGGCCCCCCGCGGCCTGTGGTTCGGCTGGCTCGGCGACAACGCCGGCTCCCCCAGCTTGGTGATCAACCACTCCCCGCTCAGTTGGCTCACCCAGGCTGCCCTCGCTGTTGGCGCCCCTGTGTCGGTCGTGGACACCGCGCTCACCGGCGTCTCTGCCGTCCTGACCATCGCCGCGTTCGTGTGGGTCACCAAGCGGTGGGCGTGGGACCGCCCCATGCGGTTCACCGCCGGTCTGTTGCTGGGGTTCGGGTTGCTGGGCGCTGCCATCCAACCCTGGTACATCCTGTGGGGTGGCCCCCTGGTCGCCTTCTGTCACCCGAGCCGGGGAGTGGTCCGGCTGGTCGGTGCCATCACCCTCACGCTGCTCGTTTCCGGGGTGCTGCAGGAATATCTCTCCCCCGCGATCGTGGTCCCCATCGGCGTCGTGATCGCCGTGCTCTGGTGGCGCTGGGGCGCCCGGATCACTGGGGTTGCCCAGCACCGCTGACCCGCTGCCCAGCGGCCTCTGCGGGCCCCTTGGGGGCTGACACGGCCCTGCTAGGTTGGCGCCCATGACAGAGTCTGCCGGCGCCCCCGCACATTCAGATTTCATCCGCGCCCTCGTCCACCAAGACAACGCCCAGGGCACGTTCGGGGGACGTGTGCAGACCAGGTTCCCACCGGAGCCAAACGGCTATCTGCACATCGGCCACGCCAAGGCGATCGTCGTCGACTTCGGCATCGCCCGGGAGTTCGGCGGGGTCTGCAACCTGCGCCTCGATGACACGAACCCGGACACCGAAGAGTCCGAATACGTCCAGTCAATCATCGACGACATCGAGTGGCTGGGTTTCGAGCCACCACAGCCGACCCTGCACGCCTCCGACTATTTCGAGCAGCTCTATGAGTGGGCCGAGCTGATGATCGGCAAGGGGCTGGCCTATGTCGATGATTCCGACGCCGAGACCATCTCGGCGCAACGGGGTGGTTATGGCCAGCCCGGCGTTGAGAGCGCCTTCCGCAACCGCGGCGCCGAGGAGAACCTCGACCTGTTCCGCCGGATGCGGGCGGGCGAATTCCCCGATGGGTCACGGGTCCTGCGCGCCAAGATCGACATGAACCACGAGAACATGCAGATGCGCGACCCGATCATGTATCGCATTCGCCGCGCCCACCACTATCGGACCGGCGACCAGTGGTGCATCTATCCGACCTATGACTGGGCGCACGGCCAGAGTGACGCGATCGAGGGCGTCACGCACTCGTTGTGCACGCTGGAGTTCCAGGACAATCGGGTGCTCTATGACTGGTATCTCTCCCAGCTCCCCCTGCCCGGTGACCGCCCCCGCCAGACGGAGTTCGCCCGGCTGGAGATCACCCACACGGTCACGTCGAAGCGACGGCTGCGCAAGCTGCTCGAGGACGGCGTTGTGGACGGTTGGGACGATCCTCGTATGCCGACACTCCGCGGCCTGCGCCGACGCGGGTTCCCGGCTGCGGCGATCACGGCTTTCTGTGACTACATCGGGGTGACCAAAACCAACTCACGGCAGTCGATCGAACTGCTGGAGTCATTCGTCCGCCGCGAGCTCAACCGCACCGCCCAGCGACGGATGGCCGTCACCCGGCCGCTCAAGCTCATCCTGGACGACTGGCCGGTGGGCATCGACGGTGAGCCGCAGGTCGAGTGGTTCGAGGTCGTGAACAACCCGGAGAACCCCGAGGACGGTGTCCGCTCGGTCCCCTTTGCCGGCGAACTGTGGATCGAAGCCGATGATTTCGCCGAGGTGCCCCCGCCCAAGTTCTTCCGTCTGTCCCCGGGCCGGGAAGTACGCCTGCGCGGGGCATACCTGGTCACTGCGACCGGAGTGGACAAGGACGACGAGGGCAACGTGATCGCCGTCCATGCCACCCACGACCCGGAGTCCAAGGGTGGGAACGCACCGGATGGTCGGAAGGTGAAGTCGACGATGCACTGGGTCTCGGCCGCGCATGCGGTGGACGCCAATGTGGTGCTCTATAACCGACTGTTCACCGCCGAGGTGCCCGGCGAGCGCACCGGCGAGCCGCTGGATGACCTCAACCCGGATTCCCGTGAGTTGCTCGTCGGCTGCAAGGTCGAACCTGCGCTGGCCGACACCGCCCCTGGTGAGGTCGTGCAGTTCGAGCGACTGGGCTATTTCGCCCATGACCCGAACGAGGCGATGCTGTTCCATCGCACGGTCGGACTGCGCGATGAGTGGGCCAACATCCAGAAGCGCCAAGGCAACTAGCAGCAACGCAAAAGCCCGGATTCCTAGGAAAGGAATCCGGGCTTTTTGACGAGTAGCCCCGACGGGATTCGAACCCGCGCTACCGCCTTGAGAGGGCGAATCCGGAACCGCTGGGAAACGATGAAAATAAGTGAATAGTGAGATGACAAGGGTTTATGAGAGTTGGCCACGTTTGCTCGCGATGACTGCCGGTGAACGTCTCGTGTACCCGATGTGTACCCAAGAAACGACCCCCGGGGATTCCACCTCCCGGGGGTCGTTGTGATTGAGGGCTCTGGATCCTCAATCGTTCGGCGCAGGTGGGTCTCAGCGGCAACAACTCCCCGGAGGGAAAAAAATCCGCTCGCCACCTTCACGGTGAAAGGGTGCCGTGTTGACGCCGAGGCTATTGGGCCCGCTGTCGGTAGCGGTGCAGGACGGCTTGCTCGAGGAGGGTGAATCCTTGAGTGCTGTAGGTGGTGGCGACGTTGCCGTCGTCGATGCTGACGCTCTTCGATGCCACGCCTTGGGGGTTGAGCATGCGGGCGGCGACGGAGAAGATCACGGCGGTGAGTTCCTCGTTGGGTTCGCCGGTCTCGTCGTATCCGCGGCCTCGGGTGTAGGCGTGGACGGCCATTGAGGCGGTCCGGAGGACGATTTCAGCCCGGGGTTCCTCGATCCGGTCGGCTTCGCGGCCGAGCCAGTCGAGGAATAGCCGGGGCTTGCATTGCAGGATCACGCGGCACCGATGTTGTTGAAGATGACGATGGCGTCGGGGTTCGTGGGCTTGGCGTCCCAACGGCCGACCACCCGGATTGCCAGGGTGTCGTGGTCGGCGTACGTCTGATCGAGGATCTTGATCGACGGTGCAGCGTCACGGACCACGGTGATATGGCTCGGGGAGACCAGGGCGGCCTTCCGGGCGGGGAGGCGGTCGGTGAGGATCGGGGTGATCCCGAGCAGCGGGGAGCCCAGGCCGGTCTGGGTCTCGGGGCTGAGGATGTAGCGGCCATCGGCGTCCTTGGTGCCGCGGATCGCGAGATAGTCGGCGGCGGACACGAACAGCTTGAGCCCGGTCGCGGGGACATGCTTGGCGACGAGCTTCCCGAGGCCGGCGAGGATGGCGTCGAGGTCCAGGGCGTCGGTGGCGAGGTCGACGCTCTGGGTGCCGGTGAAGCCGAACAGGCCCTGAGGGGTCGATGCTCCGTCACCGCCAGCGCCGAGGAAGTGGGTGTCGATCTTGGCGGCCACGTCGGCGACCAAGCGGTCCTTGATGGCTTGGTCGAGATTGATGATCGACTGGCGGGCGAGTTCGGAGGAGTACTTCGAGATCACCTTGATCGACTTCATCGTCGAGGGCATGAGCTCCACCTCGTCGAAGGCATAGTCGACATCATCGATGAGCTCGTTCTCGCCGAAGAACGAGAGGCTCGATGCCTTCGAGGTGGCCCCGACGGGGAGGCGGACCGGCGAGGCGGATTCGATGATCCGGACGCCGGAGGACAGGAAGGTCGAGGCCTGTTCGAGCGGCTGGATCAGCGTCTTGATGACCTGCTCGGCGGTGAGTTCGGTAGCGGCGACGGATCCGGTCGCGGCGGTCGTGGTCTGGGCGGCCAGTGCCATGGGGTTCTCCTAGAGAGTCAGCGATTTTGCGGGATCCCGCAAAGGGGTTTTCGCTGGCCGCCAGGACCACAAACGAAGGGGCACGGAATCAGTCCATGCCCCTTCATTGTGTCATACCCCCTAGGGGTTATGCGTGGATGAACTGCATCAGGTGCGTGATCCGGTCAAGGTCCTCGACGCAGGTGTCAGGATCGATATCCGAGTCGGCGATGAGGTCGGCCACGAGATCGGTCAGGATCTCCAGGATCTCCTTGACGTCGCGGGTGTTGCGCTCGATCAGGGAGAAGTCGACACTCTGGCAGGGGCAGTCGCACTCGTCGCTCATGCTCGGGCCCTCAGCATTCCGGCGAGGTCGACGTGGTCGGACACGTCCGTGTGGCCTTGGCCGATGGTGCCGCGGGGTGTGCGTGCGGCGTAATGCGGATGGTCGGCGATCAGGGCTTCGATGGCGGCTTCGAGGC
>JAUNUL010000191.1:0-4597 GCA_030538175.1 Propionibacteriaceae bacterium
CCCACGCCCGCGGCGTAAAGCTCATCGGCGCCACCGCGCACTATGCGACGGAGGACCTTGATGAGGGACCGATTATCGAACAGGACGTGGCCCGGGTCTCCCACGATGACACCGTCGCCACCCTGCGTCGCCGAGGTGCCGACATCGAGCGGGCCGTGTTCGTGCGGGCCGTGCAGTGGCACTGCGAGGATCGGGTGCTGAGGCGCGGCAACACGACCGTCGTCTTCAACTGAGGCCGCACCCTCACATGCCAATCGCCTTCACGGCCACAACCACCGATCCATCGGGTTGGGTGACCCGGGTATACGAAAGGTACGGCGACTTGCTGGGGTCGCGACCGTCCGCACAGACCCGGTCCGTGCCGCGGCCCTCGAGGTCGTGGCAGCCCACAGCAGTCGGCACCGCATAGGCCCCCAGCGACTGCTTCCACTCCCCGACTCGGTTTGCGGGCACTACGAAAACCGCCGTCAGCTGCCAGTCCTGGAACTTCTCATAGTGCGAGGTCTCGACCACGGTCCCGGGCGGCAACTCCATCTGCACGTTCTTGGCGATCACCTCTGGGGTGAGGTCGGAACATTCGACGCCCAGCCGCTGCACGCAGGTCGCGTCCTCGGTCTTGGTGGGCAGAAACTGGCCGAACAGCCAAACTCCGGCGAGCACACCGACCAAGCTGACCACCACGCCACCGGCACCGACGGCGACCAGCAACCACACCCACCACGGGGTCTTTCGAGACGTCCTGCTCACGGCCGCCACCGTAGCTGCGTGCACGGTCACCTCGATGCAGCGCAGTCACCTCAAGGCAGCACAGTCAGTCCGTCGCGCAGTCAGTCAGGCAGGCCCGTGAGGATCGGGTCGCCCAACGCCAGGCGTGCCGGCCCGCAGCCACCCGCTTCGGTCGAGGCCTCGATGCGCAAGCTGGCGCCCCCATCGAGGTTGAGCTGGACGTGCTGCCCATCGACTCCCTGGAGCTCCCCGGACCCGACTTCCCGGCCATCCACGGTGATCCGATAGCGCAACGCGGCAGGCTCGCTCGGCGCTGAAGCACCCGAACCGGGGTCGACAGCGAGCACGGTGGTGAGTCGGGCGTACCGTCGATCAAGGGCATAGGAGACACCCGCAGGCTCGGCACAGGCGGGCTCGAGGAGGATGCCCCAAGCAAAGGAGCGCTGGGGCAGGTCCACGCGCGCCACGGTCGCCTTCCCCGCAACCGGTTGGAATCCCGCGAGCCACACCACACTCGAGCGGCGCGACACCGTGAGCAGGACGGTCCCGTCCGCCGGTTGGCCACCAGCTCCCGGTTCCTGTCCCACGACCTCGCCATCGACTCGGTTGTCGTCGATCTGTTCCCGGCGGTGCACGACATAGCCATAGGACTCCAGGGTGACCTCGGCGCTGCTCACGTGCATGCCGACGACATTGGGGAGGGGGCCGGCTGTCCGGCGGACGCCCGGGCCAGTCCGTGGGGTGGGTGTTATCGCTCGCGCGCTGGGCGTTGGGGTCACGTCGCCACCGGTCACGGTGGGCGGCAGCTCCGGTGGGGCGACGATCGCTGCCGGCTGCCCCCGAACCATCAGCAGCACCCCTTGAACCACCACTGCGATGGCCAAGAGCCCGATGACCAGACCGGTGATCCACGAGCGCCGGCCTGAGTGAGCCGGGTTGGCGGCCGGAACGGGACGAGATGGCGGTGCTGGAGCGGCTGTCCCCGATGTCAGGACCTGCGTACGCGACGGCGGCGGCACCACGTGCGTGTCAGTGCCGGATCGGGCCGGAGAACCACCGGAAGCACTGAGGGTCTGGGTGGTCAGGTGGTCGGCCGTTATCGCGCGGAGCTGGGTCAGTGCCGCTGTCGCGTCGGCCGGTCGATCCGCCGGATCCTTCGCCAGCAGCTGGGCGACCCATGCCCACAGTTCGTCAGACACACCGGACGGTCGTTTGGGTTCGGCATGCTGATGGCGATAGAGCACGCTCATCGGGTTGCCGCCGTGGAAGGGTGGCGCCCCGCTCAGCAACTCATAGGCCACAATGCCGACCGCATAAAGATCGCTGGCCCGGTCCGGACGGCTGCCCATCGCCAACTCGGGTGCCATATAGGCCGGCGACCCGACCACCTGCGAGGTGGTCTCCCCGGTGCCGGCGTCCTCCAGAATGCGGGCGATGCCGAAGTCGGCGATGCGTACGGCTTGCGGGCCCTCCGCAGGCAGCAGGAGGTTCGCCGGTTTGAGGTCACCGTGCACGACCCCGGCGGCGTGCACGACGGCAAGGCCCTGCAGCGTGGCCTCCACCAGCTCATAGGCCCGTTCGGTGGGCGGCCGCCCATGTTGGGTCAGCGCCGAAGCCAGATTCTGTCCATTCACGAGCTCCATCACGATCGCGAGCGACGATCCTTCGGCGACGAAGTCGATGATGCCCACCAGTCGCGGGTCATCCAGGCTCTTCAGGATCCGCGCTTCCCGCAGGAAACGCACCACGAAGTCGTCCTGGGAAACGAGGTCGCTGCGCAGGAACTTCACGGCGACCGGTCGATCGGTGACCACGTCCCGACCGCGCCACACCTCACCCATGCCCCCGCGACCGATCAAGGCATCGGCGACGTAGCGACTCCCCACCCGCCGAGGGCCATCGTCCCCCTCCACTCCGGTGCTCACGGCAGAGCGAGGATGGCTTCGGAAAAGCCCCGGCCCAGTTCGGCCGCGCCTGCCGGCGTCAGGTGGATCCCGTCAGAAGTCATCTCCGGCCTGAACCTGTCACCGTTGCGGACACCGCCCATGGGGTCCACCAACATCCAGCCCTTGGCCTTCGTGAGCTCGGCGAGTTTGGCGTTGAAGTCCACGTTCCGCTGCGGCTGATCGTCGCGCGGCGGCAGGGTCGACACGACGACCAGCGATGCGCCGACCTTGTCGACGATGGTCTGGAGGTTGCTGGAGGTCTGCTCGAAGTCGACCGAGGCCGTGTCGTTGGTGCCGGCCAGCATGACCAGCATCTCGGCGTCCGACGCGACCACCGCCTGGGCCATGTCCTGGGTGGTCGCGCCACCCTTGGCCCAGCCGCCGACCACCGTCACCCGGGGATCAAGGTGCGACACCCACGACCACTCCCCGAACTGCTTGTTCGCGAAGTCCGGGGAGTTGCCCTCGGTCAGGGAGTCCCCCACCACATAGATGGTCGCGCCCTCGCGCTGCGACCCCGGGGTTGCTGGTTCGGGCCGAGCATCACATGCGCTCACCAGGCTGGCCAGCGGCGCGGCGGCCAGCGCCGCGAGCAGTCCGCGTCGGCCGATTGATGGCAGCTGTCCCATGTCACTCCTGTGCTCAGCCGGGTTCCGATCGGTTCGTCGAAGCGTCTGTCAGCGTACTTGAGCGTCCGCCCGATCCCGCCCAGCTCGCCAACCCCGGACCGCCCGAGTACGCCCAAACAGTGCTCCATGTACACCGGCGACGCCGAGGGCGAGCCAGGCCCCGAACACCTCCACTTGGAAGCGCTGGTTCTCACCGAACTCCAGCAGCAGATAGGCCCCCGAAAGCAGCGCAACCAGGCCGCTCGCCACCAGATACGTGGCGCCGGCGGGCTGCCGCCACTCTCGCCGCAGCAAGAGCGCCAACAGCCCGAGCAGCCAGCCGGCCACGGCGATCGGCGGAAGCAGGGCGAAAAGGTTCACCCAGATGACGCCCGGCGTACCCAACTCCGCAACGTTGCCCCGAACGAAGACATACCGCGTGCTCGGGCCGAACAGCAGGACCGGGCTCCCCCAGTCATGTGCGCCGTTCACCTGCACCGGTGCCAGCACCCGCAACATCACCCCTGGGAAGGTCCGCAGGCTGGCGCCCACGAACGCCCCCCACCGCTCGGACAGCGCCAGCCGGTCCCGATGATTGAAGTTGACCCGGCCGTTCTGCCAACGCCGCTCATCAAGAACTGCTGCGGCCCTGTCGGGTCCGTGCTCGGCCGCGCCGTCGAGACAAGCTGGATATTGCTCCAGCGGCTGGAAGGCTCCTGCGCGGACGAGGTCGGCAAAGCATGGATTGCGGGCGGCCAGTGCCGACTTCTCCGGGGCGGTCAGGACATTGAGGACCACGTTGGCGTAGTTCTCCTTGGCCCAGGATGACTGGGTCGGTGCTCCGAACAACACGACGTTCTTCACGGTGAACAAGCCAACCACCGCGAGGCAGACAGCCAGCGCCACGAACAGGCGGCGGCGCGCGGCGACATATCGATAACCAAGGAAGGCAAGAATCCCGAGCCATGCCACCGCGACCGGCCAGATGACGGTCGCTCGCACCAGGAAGAGCCCCGTGATCGCCAGGCCCGACATCACGAACGCCGTCGACCGCCCAACGAGCGTCCCCCGCACGAGACCCCAGATGGCGAGGAGGACCAGCACCGCGATCGGGATCGTGGGATAGAGCCACAGGGCGAACATGGCCGTGCTGGGTGCCGCACCGGCCAACACCGCGGCCACGACGCCGGCGCGACGACTGGCCGTCCACATCCGGACAGTGTCGCCCGCGAGCAGGACCAAACCCAGCCCGGCCACGAACATCAGGACTTCCTGGACAACGACCCCGGCAGGACCCATCGGGTCGGTCAGCACGAA
>JAUNUL010000191.1:4622-5928 GCA_030538175.1 Propionibacteriaceae bacterium
TCAACGGAGCCGCGGACAGCTCGGCCGCGGGGATGAATTGCCAAAACGTCTCACGAGGGCTGCTGTCGAACCGAGCACCGAGCAGTCGGGTCATTCCATAACAGACAGCAAAGACAATGGGTCCCACAGCCAACCCGCCACCCCAGCGCGGCAAAGCCCGGTTGGAGGCGCTGCGGCTTGGCGGAGCGGACAAGAATGGCACGGCGACTCGCTGTTGCTATCGAAGGAGGCTGCGTCGACGCTAGCAATCGCGCCCGGGAATGGCGAATGACCAGCCAGGTGAGGTTGAAAAATCCGTCTATGCTGAGGCAGACGGGACGGCTGACCTCATCACATGATGGGGTTTTGCTCAGCTACGTTGAAGTTGAGGAGTTTTATGCGGCTGCCCGGTCCGGTCGGTCTGATCCTGGTCATGGTGCTCACCACCCTCTTCGTCCCCACGGGGGCGCAGGCCGCTGCCCGACCCTTCACGCTGCATGTCTCTCCCACCGGCCACGACACCCATCCGGGAACGGCGTCCCAACCGCTGCGGACCCTCACCGCGGCCCGTGATCGGCTTCGTGCCGAGCCCGACCGGGACCGTCCGTTCATCGTCGAATTGCATGCCGGCCGCTTTGAGCTCGACACGTCCTTCCACCTGGGAGCAGCTGATAGCGGCACGGCCGAGGCACCGATCACCTATCGCGCCCGCCCCGGTGCCGTGCTCACCGGCGCCCGCACCGACCCAACCGAGGCGATCGAACCGGTCGCTGACCCGACCATTCGGGCCAGACTCGACCCGAGCGTGCGTGATCGCGTACGCCAGATCAATCTGCGCACACTCGGCATCACCGACCCCGTCACCCGGGCCCCACAGGTGACCGGCGCCGATCGGCCCACTGGAGTCCAGCTGATCCAGGGTGCGGTCATGGGGCACGATGCCCGCTATCCCGATCGGGGCGAGCAGCTCAAGATCGCGGGGGTTCAGTCCGATGGTCAACGGCCCGTCTGGCGCATCGACGACCGGACGCCGTTCGCTTGGGCGCCGAGTCCCGACCTGTGGGTCGAGGGCTATCCGGGATTCGACTGGGCGTACCAGATGCAACGCGTCCTCGCCATGAATCCGACGAATGCCACGATCACACTCGACACACCGGCGGAGTTCGGCTCCAAGGCCGGCCAGCCGTTCCATTTCCGGCACGTGCTCGAAGCGTTGAACCAGCCCGACGAATTCTTCACCGATGAGCCACGCGGACTGATGTATTTCCTGCCCACCGGAGATCCCCTGACCCTCACCATCCTCAGCGATCCGCTGATCGTCGGCGAG
>JAUNUL010000192.1 GCA_030538175.1 Propionibacteriaceae bacterium
AACGGTTCGTCGGTCAACGACTCGTCCATCAATGGCTCGTCGGTCGATGCCTGATCGGGTGCCCTCGTCGCTGCGTGGAACGCGTTCGGTCCCATGCCGATGAGGTGCCGCAGATCGGTCGGGGACAGATCGACCGAATACCGCAGTTCTTGGTGTCCGTCATGGGTGAGCCACGACTCGGCGTCCCTGAGCAGGCGGGTGGCCTTGCTGTCCTCGATGGCCATGAGGCCGTAGGAGCGGCGTACTTCTTCGAGATGGTCCGGCAGGGGCGTTACTACCAGCACCCGACCGTCTGGCGCACAGATCCGGGCAAACTCCGACAGGTTGCGGGGGGCGAAGACCGCGAGGACTGTGTCGGCGACGCCATCACGAATCGGTAGCCCCGCCCACGTGTCAGCGACGATGGCGCCAACGTGGGGGACCTTCGCGGCGCGCCGGCAGGCGTACGCCGAGATGTCCGTCGCCAGGCCCCGGGCTCGGGTGCCGGCATCCCTGAGCGATGTCACGGCGGCCGCGAGATAGTACGCCGTGCCCGCCCCTGCCTCGACCGCGACGGAGCCGTGGGCGGCCTGGGCCACCAGCTCCGCGATTGGCGCATAGTGGCCCCTGGCGAGGAATGCCACCCGATCGGCGACCATGGCGGCCGTGTCCGCATTCACCCCTGCTGCGCCCCGCAGGAGGTTGAGCTGCCCTTGCCGGGCCACATCAAAGCGGTGCCCGGTTCGACACGCCACGGTCCCGGCCATGAGCGAGAGCGATCCCGCACAGTGCGGGCACTGCAGGAGATCGACCACGTCAGCGAGCACGCCAACTCCTGCCCCACGTGTGCCGATGCGGCCCATGCGCCGGTCGGCGAAGCAGCCCGTGCGCGCGCCGAGGAAGCACCCGCGCCTGCTGCTGAGGCGTGTGTCTCGGCTGCGTGTGCAGCATGCCCATCACGGGACCGGCAGCATGCCGCCGTCCACAGGCACGAGGATGCCGGTGAGATACGACGCCGCCGGGGACAGCAGAAAGGCCGCGGTGCGCCCGAATTCCGCCGGATCTCCGATCCGTCCGAGCGGGACGCCCGCGGTGAAGGCGGCCCGACGCGCAACAGGATCGCGGCCCTGATCCATCAGCCATTCGACCCGTTCGGTGCCGATCAGTCCGGGCAGCAGCCCGAACACACGGATGCCGCGCGGGCCGAGCTCGGTGGCGTACTGCTTGACGAGCATGGCGAGCCCGGGGCGAAGCCCGTTGGAGATGGTCAGCCCCTTGTACCAGGCCTTGGCGGACGACGAAAGCACCAGCCCGATCGCGGTGTCCGGTGCTGTGGCGTTCTCGACCACGGCCTTGATCACGCGGATCGCGGCGAGGAAGACCGTGTCGAAAGCGGACCGCCATTCGTCTTCGGTGTTGTCCAGAGCCGCGCCCCCGGGGGGCCCTCCGACGGAGACGAAGGCTCCGTCCAGGCGACCGAACGTCTCCAGGGCGAGCCGGCAGGCACGGGCGGGCACCTCGGGATCCGCCAAGTCCCCGGCGAGCGTGACCGCGTTGGCCTCCCCGAGTTCGGTGCGGCGTTCGGCCAGAACATGCTCGCGGCGTGCGACGAGCACGACCTTTGCCCCCTCGTTGACGAGTTCGCGCGCGGTCGCGAAGCCCAACCCGGAGCTTGCGGCAGTCACCACATAGACACGATCGGTCAGGTGCAGGTCCATCTCAGTCCTTGTCGCTGGACCCCTCGCGCGGCAGCGTGAGGGCATCAGAACGGCCATCGGTGGTGAGATTAGCCTGCGCGGCGGCCGCGGCTGCCGGGGCGGGCCGGGCAGGCTTTCCGGGGGATCCCGAGCGCTTGGCCCTGCGCTCCCGCAGGTCACTGCGGATGAAAACCACGAGCCCGGTCACGCCGATGACAGCGAAGAGGAACCACTGCATCGCGTACCAAAAATGCGGTCCATCGGAGATCTCCGGCAGGGCGAGCGTCTCGAATTCGGCCTGCTGAGCGGGGTTCATCTCCAGCGTGGCGATCCACCCGTCAAGCACCGGATAGGGCAGCGTCGCCCCGATCGCGGGGGCATTGACGAGCCGGATCATCCCATCCCTGGGGTTGACGGCTTGGGGCTTGCCGTTCTCGCTGCGGCGCACGTGGCCCATCACGCTCACCTGGCCGGCAGGGGGCGCCGGCAGCGTGGCGGGGATCTCCGTGCCGCCGGGCACGTTGATGAAGCCTCGGTTGACGAGCACCGTTTGCCCGGTCGTGGTGCGCAGCGGGGTGATGACCTCGAAGCCCGGCTGGGAGTTGTTGAATCGATAGCGGACCTGGAATTGGTGCTCGGCGTCGAACGTGCCGGTCGCAGTCACCCGCTGCCATTGGTCGGCATCGGTGATGGTGATATCGGGGCCGAAGACCTGATCGAACGGCTTGGGGGCAGCTGCTTCATTCGCCAGAATCGCGTCGTTCTTGGCCTGGCGCTGATCCAAGCGGTCGAGCTGCCAGCGGCCGAGGAACACGAAGGTGATGCCCAGCACGATGACGAAAAGTGCGAGCGCGATCCACCGTTTCCAGAGCCTGTTCACCCGAGCCACCCTACTCGGGACGCCAGCGGGCTCAGTCGGTCTGAGCGTCCGTGGCCGCGCTGTCGTTGTCGGACCGGTGCAAACAGACCTCGGTCGCCCTGGCGGCGGCAGCGCCGAGGGATGCACCCCGACCGACCGCGACGCCCACCAGGAACGTCGTCAATGGGGCGGCCGGGCGCAGCACTTCGTGTGCAGCGTCGCGGGCGAGGTCAAGCAGGATATGCATCGACTCCTCGTCGATCGTCAGCCCTGCATCGAGTTCGGCGGACAGCGAGTTCAGCCAAGCTTCCAGATTGACGTGCTGGTCCTCGGTCATGTCGTTCCTTCCGCGCCACGCTGAGCGTTTGTGGGGTGCCGTCGGCGGCTCGTCTCCCTCGATCTGTTCCTTCGACCTGTCGTCCCGCAGAGGGTCGGGACCGATCACGCCACGATGATGCCACGCACGTTTTCGGCTTCGGCCACCGGCCCGATCGGGTTGGCGCGGGCTCGCGACCTACACTCGTCCCTATGCCCGAATCGACCCCGCTGCGACTTGTCGACAGCCATGGCCGGGTCGCCACAGACCTGCGAATCTCCCTGACCGACCGCTGCAACCTGCGCTGCACCTATTGCATGCCGGCTGAAGGCCTGCCCTGGTTGCCGAAGGATGAGGTGCTCAGCGATGAAGAACTGGTCCGGTTGGCGGGCATCGGTGTGGAACATCTCGGCATCCTGACCATGCGTCTCACCGGTGGTGAACCGCTCCTGCGCCCGGGCTTGGAAGGCCTGGTCGAAAAGCTCGCCCGATTGCGGACCCCGGCTGGGCACAAGCCCGGTCTGGCGCTCACCACCAACGGCATCGGGCTCGCCCGCCGAGTCGATGCCTTGGCCGACGCGGGCCTGGATCGCATCAATATCTCGCTCGACACCCTGGATCAGCAAACGTTCCAGACGCTCACCCGACGTGACCGCTTGGCCGACGTGCTCGAAGGCATCGACGCCGCAGTGGCCTCCGGTTTGTCCCCGGTCAAGATCAACAGCGTGCTGATGCGAGGGGTCAATGACCACGAGGCTCCCGATCTCGTCGCGTGGGCGGGCAAGGTTGGCGTACAACTGCGATTCATCGAGCAGATGCCGCTGGATGCTCAACATGGTTGGCGGCGATCCGACATGGTGACCGCCGACGAGATCCATGCGCTGCTGGCAGAGCGGTTCGAGTTGGTCGAGGACCCCGCGGACCGGGCGGCCCGCGGTGCGGCACCGGCGGAGTTGTTCCGCGTGGGGAGTACGCCACAGCGCGTCGGCATCATCGCCGCCGTGACCAAGCCGTTCTGCGGGGCCTGCGATCGAGTGCGGTTGACGTCCGATGGGCAACTGCGGACCTGTTTGTTCGCGCGCGAGGAGTCGGACCTGCGTGGCCCGCTGCGGGACGGCATGGCGGACAGGGACATCGCCGAACGATGGGTGATCGCGGTGCAGGGCAAGTTGCCCGGTCACGGGATCAACGACCCCAGCTTCCTGCAGCCCGATCGACCGATGAGTGCGATCGGCGGCTGAGCGGGTCAGTCGTCGACGACCTCGCCGGTGACGATCTCGGTGGCTTCCTTGGGCAGAGCCCGGCGATATTCGGGCTCACCACGTTCGATGGGCTGGAGTTTGGCGCTGCGCTTCTCGACGGCATTGGCGAACAGGACGGCGATACCCGGGAGGAAAGCCGCCCCGGCAATGAGGAACATCCGGAATGCGTTGTTGGGCACGAAGATCATCGCGACGAAGCAGGCCACCCGGAAACTCATCGTGATGAGGTAGCGGACTTCACGGCTGTGCAGATCCCGCGACCGCCCATGCTGGGCATCGGTGATGACTGTCTGCGCGCCGGAACGGCGCGTCGTCCGCACTGTTCGCCCACTGCTCATTTATCAACCATACGCCGCGCATAATCTGACAAGCCCGGAGTCCGGGCGCCAGCTGCAGCGCAGCCGCAGGGTTGTGTGGCAGGGTTGGCCCATGTCTGAATCGGGATCCCAGCCTGTTCGCTCCGTGCTCATCACCGGCGGCAGCAAAGGCATCGGTCGTGCTATCGCCGAACACTTCGCGGCCCAGGGCCACAAGGTGGCCGCGACCTATCGCAGTGGTGACGTTCCTGAGGGTGTGCTGGGCGTCCAGTGTGACGTCACCGACCCGGAACAGGTCGAGGCGGCGTTCAAGAAGGTCGAAGAGGCACACGGCCCGGTCGAGGTGCTCATTGCCAATGCGGGCATCACCGCCGACAACCTCATGGTGCGCATCACCGATGACAACTGGAACAAGGTGATCGACACCAACCTGACCGGCAGCTTCCTGGTCGCCCGCCGGGCCGCCCGCCCGATGATGCGCGGCCGCTTCGGCCGGATCGTCTTCATCTCCTCAGTGGTGGGCCTGCTGGGTTCAGCGGGTCAGGTGAACTATGCCGCGTCGAAGTCCGGCCTGATCGGCATGGCCCGGTCGATCGCCCGTGAGCTTGGTTCACGCAACGTGACGGCCAACGTGGTCGCGCCCGGATTCATCGAAACGGACATGACCGCGGTGTTGTCCGAGGAGCAAGTGGCGACCTACCAGGGCCAGATCCCGTTGGGTCGTCTCGGCCAGGTCGCCGACATTGCCTCGACAGTGGAGTTCCTGTCCTCCGATTCGGCCGGCTATATCACCGGCGCAGTCATCCCTGTCGATGGCGGCCTCGGCATGGGCCACTGACTCTTCCCACTTTTTTCTCATCTCGTCGCAGCGAAGGACACTTTCATGGGGATTCTCGACGGCAAGAACGTGCTCGTCACCGGCCTGACCCACAACACCTCGATCGCCTATGAGGTCGCCCGGATCGCCCAGGCGGAGGGGGCCACGGTCGTGGTCTCCAATTTCGGTCGCGCGATGAGCCTGTCCAATCGGGTGATCCAGAAGCTGGATCCGGTGCCTCAGCTGCTGGAGATTGACGTCACCAACGATGAGCATCTGGCCACGTTGGCCGACCGGTTGCGTGAGGCCGGGATGGAGCGGGTCGACGGAGTGGTGCATTCGATCGCTTTCGCCAACGCCGCCACGTCGATGGGCGGCAAGTTCCTCGAGGCGCCGGGTGCGGATGTTGATGCCGCTGTCCGGATCTCCGCCTATTCGATGGTCTCCCTGGCGATGGCCTGCAAGCCGCTCATGACCGAGGGGGGTTCTGTGGTGGGCCTGACCTTCGATGCAACGGTCGCGTGGCCGGCGTACGACTGGATGGGCGTCGCCAAGGCTGCCCTGGAGTCGACCAGCCGTTATCTCGCGAAGTATCTCGGGCCCGAGGGCATCCGCTCCAACCTCGTTGCGGCGGGCCCACTGGAGACGATCGCCAAGCGCGCCATCC
>JAUNUL010000193.1 GCA_030538175.1 Propionibacteriaceae bacterium
TGCCGCCGCCGATGGGCAGGCCGGTCAGGGAGTTCTTGAAGATCTGCTCGAAGCCGAGGAACTTGATGATGCCCAGATAGACCGACGGGTGGAACCGCAGACCGCCCTTGTACGGGCCGAGGACCGAGGAGAACTCCACGCGGAAACCGCGGTTGATCTGCACGTTGTTGTTGTCGTCCATCCACGGGACGCGGAAAATGATCTGTCGCTCAGGCTCGCAGATGCGCTCCAGCACCGCGGCGTCGACATATTGCGGGTTTCGTTCCAGCACCGGCGAGAGGCTCTCGAAGACCTCTTTGACCGACTGATGGAACTCAGCCTCACCGGGGTTGCGCCGGACGACCGTGTCGTACGTCGCCTGGATCTTGGTGTCCATCTCAGTCCTTCCTGTCCGAACCGGTCGCTGCGAGCTGGCCGCAAGCACCGTCGATTTCACGACCGCGCGTATCGCGGACCGTGACGGGTACGCCGGCCGCCTCCAGCCGCCGAACGAACTCCCGTTCGTCCGCAGGCCGCGAAGCGGTCCACCGTGAGCCAGGCGTCGGGTTGAGCGGGATCAGGTTCACATGCACCCACCCCCAGTCACCGCGGCGCTTGAGCACCGTGGCGAGCAAGTCAGCCCGATGGGCCTGATCGTTGACGTCCTTGATGAGGGCGTACTCGATCGAAACCCTGCGCTTGGTCGCCCGCGCATACTCCCACGCCGCGTCGACTGCTTCGGAAACCTTCCATCTGTTGTTCACCGGCACGATCTCATCGCGCAGCTCGTCGTCCGGGGCATGCAGGCTCAGCGCGAGCGTCACCGGGATCCCCTCCTCGGCCAGTTGGCGCATCCGTGGGACCAGGCCAACCGTCGAGACGGTGATGCCGCGGGCGCTGATGCCGAGGCCATGTGGACCCGGGGTCGTGAGCTGGCGGACGGCACCGATCACGGCAGAATAGTTCGCCAGCGGCTCCCCCATCCCCATGAACACGATGTTGTTCACGCGGCCGGGACCGCCGGCGATCTGATCCCGGTCGAGGGCCCGCGCACCGGCGAGGACCTGTTCGACGATCTCTGCAGTCGACATGTTGCGCTGCAGGCCGCCCTGACCGGTGGCGCAGAACGGACAAGCCATCCCACAGCCGGCCTGGCTGGAGACGCAGATCGTGGTGCGCAGGTGTTGCTCGTCGCGTTGGCGCGGGTAGCGCATGAGCACCGACTCGACCAGCGCACCGTCGTGGAGGCGCCACAGGGTCTTGACCGTGTGCCCCTTGTCGGCGGTCTGGTCCTGGACGGACGTGAGCAGGCTCGGGAAGAAGGTCTCGGCGATCGCCTCGCGTTGGGCCTGTGGCAGATCGGTCCACGTGGTCGGGTCGTCGTTGAGGCGCTCGAACCACTGCCGGGAGATCTGATCCGCCCGGTACGCCGGCAGTCCCGCCGTGCGCACGGACTCCTTGCGGGCCTCGGGATCCAGATCGGTCCAGTGGGTCGGGGGCTTGCCCCTGCGTGGGGCTTCGAACACCAACGGCAACGGAGTGCGATCGGTCACGCGCCACCACCCGGGATGAGGAGAACCATCAGGAACCAAGCGACCGGCGCCGCAACCAGCAGGGAGTCGAGACGGTCCATCACACCGCCGTGACCGGGCAGGAACGACGACATGTCCTTGATGCCGACGTCCCGCTTGATCAGAGATTCGATCAGATCCCCACACGCGCCGGTGATCACCAGGGCGACGCCGAGGATGATGCCGACCCAGAAGGGTGCGCTCAGCAGATAGACAACGAGCAGGATGCCGCCGACCACCCCGAACAGGATGGAGCCCGCGAACCCCTCCCAGGTCTTCTTGGGGCTGATCCGCGGAGCCATCTTGTGTTTGCCGAAGAGTACGCCGGCGACATAGCCGCCAATGTCGCCCAACGCCACCACCGCGATGAACGTGATGACCCGCATCCGCCCCTGGTCGTCGGCCAACATGAGGCCGGCGAACGAACCCAGCAGGGGGATATAGCCGATGATGAACAGGCTGGCCGCGGCGTCACGGACGAAACCCTGCTCTCCCTTGGGCATCCGCCAGATCAGGGTCACCAGCGCGGTGATCCCGATCATCGCGAGCATCAGGGTGTTGGCCGAGATCCCGAGATCACGTTTGCCGGCGAAATAGGCGCTGATCAGGATCGCCACGGTGCCGATCACGATCGGCACGATCGCGGCGTGCATATCGAGGCGTTTGAGTGCCTGATAGACCTCGACCGCGCCCAGAGCGAGGGCGAGGGCTACCAGGATCTGGAACCCGAGGGGAACCCAGCCGAGGGTCACCACCAACGCCGCAGAAAGGACCACACCGACCCCGATCGCGGCCGGCAGGTTGCGGCCGGCACGACCGTGGCTTCGCTCGGGGGGCGTGGGCGGGACCACGGGCCCGGGTGTGGGCGGTTCGGGAGCTGACATCAGACCTCGAGGAGCTCGGCTTCCTTGTTCTTGAGGACTTCGTCGATCTGGTCGGTGTGGCCCTTGGTCAGGGTCTCGAGATCCTTCTCGGCCCGTGCGACCTCGTCCTCACCGGCTTCCTTGTCCTTGACCAGCTTGTCGAGCTGGTCCTTCGCGTGGCGACGCACATTGCGGATGGCGACCCGGGCGTCTTCGGCCTTGTTCTTGGCGAGCTTGGTGTATTCCTTGCGGCGATCCTCGGTGAGTTCCGGCAGGGAAACCCGGATCGCGTGGCCATCGGTGGCCGGGTTGACGCCGAGATCGGAATCCCGGATCGCCTTCTCCACCGAGTTGAGCGTGCCGCGGTCGAACGGGGTGATCAGGACCATGCGGGCGTCCACGATCTGCACGCTCGCGATCTGCTGGAGCGGCATGTCCTGGCCATAGGCGTTGGCCACGATCTTGGAGAACATGGCGGGGTGGGCCCGGCCGGTGCGGATGGCGGAGAACTCCTCCTTGGCGTGTTCCACCGCCTGGTCCATCCGGGTCTTGGCGTCTTTCATGATGTCGGCGATCACGGGATCGGTCCTTCCTCAGGTCGGGTGAAAACTCAGGCGTGCACGGTCGTGCCGATCTTGTCACCGTTGACTGCGCTGGCGATGTTGCCGCTCTTGTCAAGGTTGAAGAAGATCATCGGCAAAGAATAATCACGGGCCATGGAGATGGCGGTGGCGTCGGCGACCTTCAGGTCCCGGGCCAGGAACTCGTCATAGCTGAGCTCGTCGAACATGACCGCGTTGGGGTTGGTGCGAGGGTCGGAGTCATAGACCCCGTCGGTCCCCTGCTTGCCCATCAGCAGCACCTCAGCGCCGATTTCCAGCGCCCGCTGGGCGGCGACGGTGTCTGTCGAGAAATAGGGCATGCCGGAACCAGCGCCGAAGATGACCAGACGGCCCTTCTCCAGGTGCCGCTCGGCACGGCGCGGGATATAGGGCTCGGCGACCTGGCCCATCGTGATCGCTGTCTGCACGCGGGTATCAATGCCTTCTTTTTCGCAGAAGTCCTGCAGTGCGAGGCAGTTCATCACGGTGCCCAGCATGCCCATGTAGTCCGCGCGGTCGCGATCCATGCCGCCCTGCTGCAGCTCCGCGCCACGGAAGAAGTTGCCGCCACCGACAACAACCGCAACCTGCACGCCGCTGCGCACGACCTCGGCGACCTGGCGGGCAATGCTGGCCACCACATCGGGATCCACGCCGACCCGGCCCCCACCGAAAGCTTCACCGGACAGCTTCAGCAGGACGCGCTTATAGGTCATGATTCTCCTCAGTTTCGAGCCGGTCGATGCCGTTGACCATCATCCCGCACACACGGGAGCGTGACCAATCGGGTCGGGAAACGACGACGGGCGCCGCAGGAGTGCATGACTCCCACGACGCCCGGCGTACCTGAGGATCAGGCTCCGGCAGCCTCGAACCGCACGAAGCGGGTCACCTTGGCGCCGGCAGCATCGAGCTGCTGACCGACCGACTTCTTCTCATCAGTGATGGACTGCTGGTCGACCAGGCAGACCTCCTTGAAGAAGCCGTTGAGCCGGCCCTCGACGATCTTGGGCAGCGCCTGCTCGGGCTTGCCCTCCTCGCGGGACTTCGCCTCGGCGATGCGACGCTCGTTGTCGACGACGTCGGCGGGGACCTCGTCGCGCGAGACATACTGCGGCTTCATCGAAGCAACCTGCAGAGCGACGCCACGCAGGAGCTCGGAGTCACCCTCGCCGGCCACGATCACGCCCACCTGCGGCGGCAGATCGGAGGCGCGACGGTGCAGGTAAACCGCGGTGTCGCCCTCGAGATAGGCCGCGTTGCGGACCTCGAGCTTCTCGCCGATCTTGACGGCAAGCTCGTGGACGGTGTCGGCAACCGACTTGTCACCCAGCGTCAGCGCGTTGACCGCGTCGACGCCGTCGGCCTTGGCCTCATCAGCCGCCTGAGCGATGGCCTGGGCCAGCTCCATGAACTCGGCGTTCTTGGCGACGAAGTCGGTCTCGGCGGCGAGCTGAATCAGCGCGCCACCCGCGTTGGCCACGAGGCCGTTGCTGGCGTCACGGTCGGCACGCTTGGCAGCCTTCGCCAGGCCCGACACGCGGAGCACCTCCACCGCCTTGTCGAAATCGCCGTCGGCCTCGGTGAGGGCCTTCTTGGCATCCATCATGCCCGCGCCGGTAGCGTCGCGGAGCTTCTTCACATCAGCAGCGGTAATGGCCATGTGTGTCCTTGTCTGTGCGTCTGGTCGGGGGAACTGTCAGTTGGTCTCGGTGGCCTCGGCCGCGGGCGCAGCCTCGGTCTCATCTGCAGCAGGCGCGGCGTCGGCCTGGGCCTCAGCGGACTCCTCCGCAGCCTCAGGGGCAGCGGTCTCGGTCGCAGCAGCCTCAGTCGCGGTGGCCTCGGGAGCAGCGGTCTCGGCAGCTTCCGAAGCGTCGCCGGCGAGCAGCTCGCGCTCCCAGTCGGGCATCGGCTCGGCCGCAACCTCGGCCTCGGCGCCGGTGGCGCCACCGGAACGCGACATCAGGCCATCGGCGACGGCGTCGGCGATCACACGAGTCAGCAGCGCAACGGAGCGGATGGCGTCATCGTTGCCCGGGATCGCGAAGTCGACTTCGTCGGGATCGCAGTTGGTGTCGAGGATGCCGATCACGGGGATCCGCAGCTTGCGGGCCTCGTCAACGGCGAGGTGTTCCTTCTTGGTGTCGACGACCCAGACCGCCTGCGGGGTCTTGGGCATGTCCCGGATGCCGCCCAGGTCCTTCTCGAGCTTGTCCTTCTCACGCTTGAGCATGAGGAGTTCCTTCTTGGTCAGACCCGAACCGGCGACGGTGTCGAAGTCCATGACCTCGAGCTCCTTGAGACGCGAGATGCGCTTGGAGATGGTCTGGAAGTTGGTGAGCATGCCACCGAGCCAGCGCTGGTTCACGAACGGCATCCCGACGCGGGTGGCCTGCTCGGCGATGGCTTCCTGGGCCTGCTTCTTGGTGCCGACGAAGAGAACCTGGCCACCGCGGGCAACAGTGTCCTTCACGAAGGCATAAGCCTGATCGATATAGGTCAGCGAGAGCTGCAGATCGATGATGTAGATGCCGTTGCGCTCGGTGAAGATGAAACGCTTCATCTTCGGGTTCCAACGACGGGTCTGGTGCCCGAAGTGAACGCCGGATTCGAGCAGCTGACGAGCGGTTACGACGGCCATGGCCGTTCCTCCTTGTGTGGCGCACGCGTGGGCGCACGCCGAATCTGGTTGTTCGATGCCGACCTTCGGCATCGCCTGATGCAGTGGCCACAGGGAACCGCCGGGGCGGACCAAGTCCTGTGGGGGCATGACTGCATGCGAAGTCAACCCGCGTGAACGGATTGCAGAGCACAGTCTAGGTGGTCACCATCACAGGTCACCAAATCGAGGCTCTCCCGAGACCCCATCGAGTCCGCTTCCCACCGTGGAGGCGACT
>JAUNUL010000194.1 GCA_030538175.1 Propionibacteriaceae bacterium
GGCCACGATCGACACCAGCACGGATGGCTCCGCCACGCGCCACGCGGGTGATGACCGGTGAAGATCGGGGTGACCGGCATCGGTTCCTGGCCGGGTTCGGATGTCGCTGCGACCCAACGTCGGCTGCTGGGGGAGTTGGGCGAGGCCCCGGATATGCCCCATCTGCCGGAGTTGCCCGCACGTGGACTGGGTTCGGACATGATCGGCCGGGCCCTAGCTCTGATCGGTGAGTTCGGCTTCGAGCTCCAGCCGACCGGTTGGCGGGTCACCGACGCTCCCGGCATGGATCATCGCCGAGCCCGGGCGAGGTGGCGCGAGGACCTTGATCTGGCCGAGGAGGCCGCGCAGGGGTACGCCGGGGCGTACAAGCTTGCCGTGACCGGCCCCTGGACGTTGGCCGCCCTCGTCGAACGCCCGCGCGGCGACCGGATGCTGGCCGACCACGGGGCACGCCGGGACCTGGCCGGGGCGCTTGCAGAAGGGATCGCCGGGGCCGTTGCCGAGATCCACCGCCGACTTCCGGACCTCGAGTTGGTGCTCCAGATCGACGAACCGCTCCTCCCACGGGTGCAGGCGGGTCGCATCAAAACCGCCAGCGGGTTCTCCCGGTTCCGCAGCATCGACGTGCCCGAGCTGAGCGAGACGTTCACCGGTTTGTTGACCACCGCCCAGGCTGCGTACGCCGGGACCCTGCCCACCGCGCTGCACTGTTGTGCCCCGGGTCTCGACCCCGGATTCGTCTATCGCGCCGGCTTCGACGCGGTGTCCGTCCCCGCCGAGTTCCTCGACCATGCGGCGCTGGATGCGTTGGGTCCGAGCATCGAGGCGGGTCGAGCCCTGTGGCTGGGCATCGCCCCGACCCATGTCCAGGACCAGCGTCTGCGCCCGGACACGCTGGCTGAACGGACGCTCGGCCTGCTGCGCCCCCTCGAACTCGGTGCCCATTGGGCTGACCGGCTGCTGCTCACCCCGGCCTGTGGTCTGGCCGGTTGGACCCAGCGGCCGGCGGTGCAGCTCTTGCGGAGCCTGCGCGAGGCCACGGAGATCGTGGCCGGTGAACTCACCCGCTGACCCTGACGTGCCCACTGACCCGCACGCGGCGAAGCCACGCGCTGACTGCCGGTGACCTCGGGCCCAGAGCTAAAGGAATCCCTAGCTGGCTGTTGAGGTTCTCCACTATCCCCACCCGGCGGGGAATCCTAGGGTTCATGTCCAGCAGATCCTTCCGGTGATGGACCCGTCCAACCCGAGCCGCCGCCGCGAAGGCCTCACATGCATCAGACGCAACAAGGGAGTGGCGATGAAGAGAAGGACACTGTTCGCGGCAGCGGCAGCGACAGCGAGCCTGGCGCTTGGTCTGAGCGCCTGCGGAGGCGGCGGCGCGGGCGGCGGAGGCGGAGCGGATGGGGATCAGACCCCTGTCACCCTGACCTTCGTCACCGGCTTCCCGGAGAAGCTCGAGAACAACGACGGGTTCTGGATGTTCCGGGACAAGCTCAAGGAAAAGGCCCCTTGGGTCACGATCGAATATCGCGGTGGCCCCGAGGTCATCGCACCCACGCAGCTGATCGAGAGCGTCTCGTCCGGTGCGATCGATGGTGCGCACCTGCCGGGTGACTACTACACCGGCCAGCTGCCCGCCATGGAGATCCAGCGGTTCACCCCGTACAGCCCCCAGCAGGAGCGCGAGAACGGGCTGATCGAGCTGTGGCAGGAAGTCCACGCGCCGATCGGCGTGCACCTCGTCGGCCGCACCCACGCGGGCATCCCGCAGGTCATCATGCTCAAGGACAAGATCGACAAGCCCGACCTGACCGGCAAGTCGGTCCGGGTGTCCTCGACCACGTCGAACATGGTGCGCGCCCTCGGTGGCACCCCGGTGGAGATGCCGGGTGGCGAGGTTTACACCGCCATGGAGCGTGGCGTGGTGCAGGGCACCACGTGGACCTCGGTGGGTGCGACCGGGTTCGGCTTCGAGAAGCAGGCCAAGTTCTATATTGTCCCCCGCTTCTATGACTCCGTCGCCAACACCGTGATCAACCAGGATCGTTGGGACGAGTTGGAGCCGGAGACGCAGAAGGCGATCACCGAGGCCATGGCTGAGTCCGAGCCGCTGATCTTCGAGCACTATCAGAAGCTGCAGGCCGAGGAGACCCAGAAGTGGCTGGACGCTGGCGTCCAGCGCATCGAGTTCACCGGTGCTGATGCCGAGAAGATGCTCAAGATCGCCTATGTCGACGCGTGGGACACCCTCGACTGGAACCGGATCACCAAGGACTCCCCGGGCGCACTGAAGATCCGCGAAGAGTTCGAGAAGCAGTACACCGGTGACCTCACCAAGGTCGTGCCCGGTGGCATCGACATCAAGGGCACCAGTGAGCAGTGATTCTGATCGGAACACGGGGGACGGGGCGGACTCCTATATCGAGGCCGCCCCGCCCACCCCGGCCCACGATCTGCACGCAGCCATCGAGGCGGACGACGGTGATGCACCGCCGAAGCCGACGTGGCTGCCGATGCGAGTCCTGGAGTGGCTCGGCGCGTTGGTCATCCTCGCGCTCACCGTGGGTATTACGTATTCGGTGGCCGTCCGCGCCGCCGGACATGGCCTGACCGGCGCAATCGAGCTGGCAGGTCTGGCAATGGTCTTCGTGGTCATCCTGGGTGCCCCCGGGCTGGCCCTGCGCGATGAACACGTCCGGCTGGAGTTGGCGGACTTCGTGCTCGGCAAGAAGGCGCTCACAGGCCTGCAATGGTTCGGGCTGCTGTTCCAGTTCCTCGTGGTGGCGTTGCTGTGCTTCGCAATGTGGCAGGTGCTGCAGGCGGACCTGCGCCGCGGAACGACGGTGGCGGGCGACCTGCGGTTGCCGCGCTATTGGGTCTCGGGTTCGGTCCTCGTGGGCTTCGTCTTCTTGGGCTTGGCCTTGATCAAGAACTTCATCGACTCGCTCCGGCACAAAGACCCGGACCCGGCCGTGGAAACGGAGGCCTGAGTCATGGAGTGGTACATCTTCCTGGGTGGCTTCCTGGGCACCATGATCCTGCTGCTCATGCTGCGTGTCCCGGTGGCCTTCGCCATGCTGGGTGTCGGCATGATCGGCGCGCTGCTCAGCTACAACACCCTCAACGCGGCGACCCGCCAGGTCGGCCTCAGCGTCCTGGCCAGCGTCGACAGTTTCGTCTTCACAGCGATCCCGTTGTTCATCTTCATGGGCGAGTTGCTTTTCCAAACCAAGATCGCGCAACAGGCACTCGGCGAGATCGCCAAGGTGCTCGGTCGACTCCCCGGCCGGCTGGCGATGGTGGCCGTCGGTGGCGGTGCCATGTTCGGCCTGCTGTCCGGATCCACGCTCGCCAACACCGCCCTCTTCGGCCGCACGCTGCTGCCGCAGATGCGGGCCCGGAAATATGACGAGCGGCTGGCGACCGGTTCCATCCTGGCCGCTGGTGGTCTGGCGATGATCCTGCCGCCGAGCGCGTTCGCGATTCTGTGGGGTGGCATCGCCGAGGTGCCGATCGGTCCGCTGCTGATCGCGGGCATCATTCCCGGCATCCTGATGGCGATCGGGTACGCGATCATCGTGGTCTTCTGGAGCAAGCGGACCAAGGCCGACACCACCCGGGAGCCGAAGCGCACCTGGGGCGAGATCATCAGCAGTGGCATCAAGAACGCCTTGGCGCCCGGCCTGCTGATCGCGATCGTGTTGGGCCTGATCTTCTTCGGCATCGCGACGCCGACCGAGTCCGCAGCGGTGGGTGCCTTCGCGGCGCTCATCATGGGCCTCGCCATGCGTCGACTGTCGTTCAAGAGCCTCGTCAATGCGGCTGTCGGCACCGTGCAGACCACGGCCATGATCTTCATGATCGTGCTGGGCTCGACGTTGTACAGCCAGCTGATGAGCTTCAACGGCGCCACCCAGGGGCTGGTCAAGGCCGTCACCGGCAGCATCACCAGCAGCGCGATCATGCTGCTCGTGATCATGGTGGTCGTGCTGATCCTCGGTGCGTTCATCGACCAGGTGTCGATCATGATGGTCACCGCGCCGCTGTTCATGCCGATCGTCGACGCGTTCGGTTGGGACCCGGTGTGGTTCTCGATCCTGCTGATGATCAACCTGCAGATCGCGAACACGACCCCACCATTCGGCATGGCGCTGTTCGTGATGAAGGGCGTGTCCCCATCAACGCCGTTGACCACGTTGTACAAGGCCTCCCTGCCCTGGATCGGGTCCGACCTCGTGGTCATGCTGTTGATCGCGCTCATCCCGTCGATCGCCTTGGTCCTGCCCAACCTGATGGGTTAGCTGGGTTCAGGGATTCGCTTCATCAGTGTCCCGGCCGGTCGTCACGAAACGACCGGCCGGGATTTCTGCGTTCTCGCTATGTTTTCCTCGTGACCGATGAGCCGATCTCCGACCTGCCGACCGCCACGGGTGAAGCGCGCGAGCGCCACGCGGAGCTCAGCGAACTGCTGAACGAGGCGCGCTGGCGCTATCACGTGCTGGACGCCCCGACGATGTCCGATGGTGAGTTCGATGGGTTGATGCGGGAGCTCGTCGCGCTGGAGGAGACCTTCGGTGAGTTGCGTACGCCGGACTCGCCCTCCCAGCAGGTCGGGGGACCACCCTCGACCACGTTCGCCGCGGTGACCCATCTGGTCCCCATGCAGAGCCTGGACAATGCCTTCTCCGCCGAGGAGTTGCAGCACTGGGGGGAGCGCGTAACCAGGGACGCCGGTCCGGCGCTCGCCGAGTCGGGTTTCCTGTGTGAGCTGAAGATCGACGGGCTGGCCGTGGACCTGGTCTATGAACAGGGCCGGCTCGTGCGAGCCGCCACCCGGGGAGATGGTCGGGTCGGTGAGGACATCACGACGAACATCCGCACGATCACCACGATCCCCGAACGCATCAGCGGCGCGGACGGTCAGGTTCCGGACCTCCTCGAGGTCCGCGGCGAGGTCTTTCTCGGCATCGAGAAGTTCCGGGAACTCAACGAGAGCCTGGTCGAGCAGGGGAAGGCCCCGTTCGCGAACCCCCGCAATGCCGCCGCCGGGTCTCTGCGCCAGAAGGACCCGCGGGT
Source organism: Propionibacteriaceae bacterium (assembly GCA_030538175.1). Taxonomy (GTDB): domain Bacteria; phylum Actinomycetota; class Actinomycetes; order Propionibacteriales; family Propionibacteriaceae; genus Enemella. The sequence goes on from JAUNUL010000194.1 coordinate 5,080, forward strand.
TACCGCGACCAGGCCGCTGGCGTTCATCGCCCACGGGCTCGGGGTGGTCAGTGGGATCGAGGTTGCGCGGCTCAGTGAGGCCTACGAGTTGCTGCGGACCTTCGGCATCCCCACCTCCCAACATGCCAAGGTCGTGCCTGACCTGGCCGGTGTGGAGGAGTTCATCGCCTGGGTTGCGGAGCACCGCCACGACTATGTCCACGAGATCGACGGCGTGGTCGTCAAGGTCGACGAGCGCCGCCTGCAGGACCTGCTCGGCAGCACCAGCCGGGCGCCGAGGTGGGCGATCGCCTTCAAATATCCGCCCGAGGAAGTCACCACGAAGCTGCTCGACATCCGGGTCAACGTCGGCCGGACCGGTCGGGTCACGCCGTACGCGGTGATGGAGCCCGTCGTCGTGGCAGGGTCGACCGTTGCTATGGCGACCCTGCACAACGCCCACGAGGTGGAGCGCAAGGGCGTGCTCATCGGCGACACGGTCGTGCTTCGCAAGGCTGGTGATGTGATTCCCGAAATCCTTGGGCCCGTGGTGGATCTGCGCGATGGCACCGAGCGCGCGTTCGAGATGCCCACGCTGTGCCCGGACTGTGGTTCGCCGCTGGCACCGGAGAAGGACGGCGAGAAGGACATCCGCTGCCCGAACCAGCGGTCCTGCCCGGCGCAGCTGCGGGAGCGGCTGTTCCATCTCTCGTCCCGGCAGGGGCTCGATATCGAGGTGCTGGGGGAGCGCGCCGCGGACGCACTGTTGGCGGCGGGGCTCATCACCGACGAGGGGGACCTGTTCGACCTCACCGCCGAGGGGCTCGC
>JAUNUL010000195.1 GCA_030538175.1 Propionibacteriaceae bacterium
CGTTTTGTTTCAGTTGAGAGCCACAATTCGGGGTTTGCGTTTCGAGCGTGTTTCACCGGCCGTGAACCTCTGTTTGGGTGCGGCCTAGGCTGGGAACGAGGAGGCGTACGCCGATGACAGCGACACATATCCCGGGCCCCGGCCCGATCACCGTCCTCACCGGCATCGCTCGGCAGGGCTTCCTGGACACGGTTGGCATGGCTTGGCGCGAGCACGGTGACACGTTCCGGCTGCGGCTCGGGGTCGGTGAGATGGTGATCGCGATGCACCCGGATGCCGTACGCGAGGTGAACCTGACCGAACGCCGCTCTTTTGATAAACGCAAGAGCTATGACGGGGTGCGGAAATACCTCACCGGCGAAGGTCTCATTGCGAGCACCGGTGATCTGTGGAAGCGCCAGCGCAAGCTGATGGCGCCGTACTTCACCCCCCGCGGGGTGCGGGCGTACGCCAGGGTCATGCTCACCGACACCCTGCGGGTCAGCGAACGCTGGGATGGGCTGGCGGACGCGGGCACCACGATCGAGATGGGCGAGGAGATGATGGAGCTCACCGCCTCGATCATCGTCCAGGCCCTGTTCGGGACCTCGGCCGATCACGACATCGTGCGGCTCAAGGATTGTGTCGAGACGATGATCCGGTTCACCACCCGGCGGATGGGGCCACACTTGCCGAGTTGGGTGCCGACGCGAGCAGTCCGGGAGTACACGGCGGCGCGTGATGAGGTTCATGCGTACATCCGGCGTGTCATCGCCGAACGTCGCGCCCAGGTCGACCCGCCCGCCGACGACCTGTTGGCGAAGCTGATGGATGCCCGCGATGACGACGGCCAACCGATGTCGGAGTCATTGCTGCGAGACGAATCGATCACGATGTTCTTCGCCGGACACGAGACCACGGCCCGCACGATGGCGGCGACCTGGGCGGCGCTGGCGGAGAACCCGGCGGTCGCGGACCGGCTGGGCGCCGAGATCGATGAGGTGCTGGGGGACCGCGACCCGACCGTCGAGGACCTCCACGCGTTGCCGTATGCGCTGCAGGTCGTCAAAGAAGTCCTGCGCCTTTATCCGGCGGCCCCGTTCTATGTCCGCGATGCGGTGGCCCCGACGCAGGTGTCCGGGTTCGGGATCAAGGAGGGTACGCCGGTCATGCTCGCGCCCTATTTCACCCACCGGCATCCGGAGTTCTGGGACGATCCGGAGCGATTTGATCCGGATCGGTTCACACCCGTTGCGGAGGCGGGGCGGCATCCGCAGGCGTATCACCCTTTCGCGACCGGCGAGCGGGTCTGCATCGGCAACCACCTGTCGCTGCTCGAGTCGCATCTGCTGCTCGTGGTGCTCGCGAGGAGGTTTCGGCCGCAACTGGTGGGTCCACCGCCGCGGTGGGTGATGGAGGGTGTCCTAGCGCCGGAGGGTGGCCTGCCGATGCGGATCGAGCGTCGCTGACGCTGGCTTGCTGCGGCTCAGCACCTTTGGGCGTCGGGCGGCCGCTCCGTCAGATCGCGACGGGCGTTTCGTCGGTGCGCACCTTGCGGGCGATGAAGTCGGTGCCCAGGACCAGCGCGAAGCCACCGACGCCGAGGAGCACGGGCAGCCAGACGGTGCTGAGCGTCGGCAGCCCGAGCTCGGTGCCACCGAGGCCGCTCGGCCACGGCCACAGCAGCCGGACCGAACCGATCATGAGCCCGATCATCGAGGCGAGCACGAGGTCGTGATAGCGCTTCAGCAGCCAGTTGAGCCCGGAGGCCGCGAGGCCAATGCCGACCGCGCAGCCGAGGGCGAACACCCCGAGCACAACGAAGTCGCGGGTGGCGACGGCCGCGAGGACGTGGGCGTACATCCCCATCAGAACCAACAGGAACGAGCCGCTGATTCCAGGCAGGATCATCGCGCAGATCGCGATCGCGCCGGCGCCGAAGAACACCCACAGGGCCGGTGCCTCGGCGGATGCGCCGGTGCTGGCGGGCGACAGGCCCAGCAGCAGGAACGTGGCGACCGCGGCGACGCCGACGAGGGCGAACGTCAGCGGTGTCGTGGAATACAGCTGGCGCCAGCAGAGGATGACCGCGGCGATGATCAGCCCGAAGAACAGCCCCGCGAGCGGGACCGGGTGGTTGGTCAGCGCGTACTCCAGCGGGCCCGCGAGCAGGAAGATCACGGTCAGTACGCCAAGTCCGAGGCCACCCAGCCACAGTGCGGGGATGCGGCGTACGCCTTGGCGAGCGCCCGGCAGATCACCGCGCACGCCCCGCAGGACGGTCTTCGAGATGTGGTGCAGCGAGGCGATGAGGTGGCGATAGATGCCGAGCACGAGGGCTGCTGTTCCGCCGGAGACCCCGGGGACCAGGTCGACTGCACCGAGCACGAAGCCGCGCGCGACCTGAGGTGCAGCGGCGCGGAGAGTGTTTTCGGGGAGCCGGTCGTCGGTCACGGTTGGGGAGATAGGTGCGGCAGTCACCGGGAAATTTTTACGTGCTGAGGCACAGTTTTTCCAGGTGACGTTCCGAGCATCGTCCCATGGTCGTACTCGAATCCGTACGCTGTCGCCGCTGGGTCAGGGGGCTGGCGCAGAAGAATCAGGCGCCGGCACGACCCGGGTCCCGGCGATCCGATCGTGCGGGCCACGGCCCTCATCGCGCAGCAACATCCACGCGAAGACACCGATCATCGGATAGAACACGACGGCCGCCCCGATGGCGAACGGGTTGCCCTGGGCATAGCTGTCGTACATCGCTTCGATCGACACGATGTGCCCGAGTTGCCACGGGACGAAGATCTTCACCGCGTTGCGGGCGAGGGCGGGACCGAACCGGACCCGCTCGCCGACCGCCCGCATCCCGTCGGGGACGACGATGAGCTTCTGCCACCGCTTGCCGAGGGTGGCGCGGTGTCGACCGGACTCGACCCGTGCCGCCCACACGGTGGCGATCGCCGGTGGGACCGCGCTCATGGCGAGGACCAAGCCGTGACTCGGTGCGTCGACGAGACGGTTGACGATCAGGCCGATGGGGACGGTCGCCGCGGCGACGACGGCGTACGTGCAGCAATCCAACGCATAGGCACCCGCGCGACGACGAGCCAGGAAATGCATGGCTCAGTCCGCCCGGCGACGTGCGGCCGGGACCGCGCCGCGCCACATGTCGATGAAGTCGGGCTCGTTGGTGTCGAAGAACCGCGGGGTCCAGTCCATGTCGTCGGGGATGAGCCGGACTCCGAACGAGTATTCCCATGTGTGCCCCTCGGGACCCTTGAAATAGAGGAACACCGCGGTCGACTGCGGGTGCCGTCCCGGACCCATCGTGATCTCGACGTTGTTGTCCTCGAGGAAGTGCCAGCTGCGCATGATGTCGTCGATTGATTCGACTTGGAAGTTCACGTGGGCGAGGCCGGTGACGTCTTTGAACAGGGCCAGCTTGTGGTGCACCGGGTCGAAGCGGGTGAGGCAGGCGGCCGTGCCGATCCAGTCCGAGACCTTGATGTTGAAGTGTTCGGTCCAGAAGTCGTGGGCTTCCATGACGTCGGGGACCTCGATGCCGATGTGCCCGAACTCAGTGATCCTGCGGGTCGTGACCAGCGCACGGGCCGTGACTCGACATGAACTTGGCCGATCACGAGTTCGATCCGGTTGTCGCCGGGAGCGACGAACGAGATGAAATCCCGCACCCGCCGGTGCTGCGCCTCCTCGGGGGTGCCGCGGCTGACCTCGAGCCCGGCGGCCTCCAGTTGGGCGGCGGCCGCGTCCAGCTCGGCCGGTCCGGCGAGGGTGAAGGCGTGGGCCAGCGTCCCGACCTCGTCGCCCTCGATGAAGGCGACGCAGTGGTGCCGGTTGTCGGCCCGCAAGTACGCCGTATTCCCCTCATGCTTGATCAGCTCCAGGCCGACGATGTCCTGGGCGAAATCGAGTTGGGCGTCCAGCTCGCGGGTCCCGATGCGGACGTACGCCAAGTCGGTCAGGTGGATCATGTCGGCTCGTCCTCGCGGGGATCGGAGGTGGGGGTGGTGTTGTCGGCGTCGGCCGGATCGGAGTCAGGGCTGACCGTCTCGGCTGCGTGCAGGTCGGTGAGGTACGTCCAGATCCGAGGAAGCAGCTCGCTGGAGGTGGACCGCCAAGCCTCCTGCTCGGGTTCCGGAAGCGGGGCGGGGACGCCGGCGGATGCCGCGATCGCGTTCATGCGGGCGGACTTCTCCAGGACCCACATTCGGCCCACGGCTTCGGCCACGTTGCGTCCCACGGTCACGGCGCCGTTGCCGCGCATGACGATGGCGTGGGTATCGCGGAGCACCTGAGCCAGCGACCGGGCCCGGCTGACATCCCGGACCAGACGTGAATCCTTGAACACCGGCACCGGCTCGCCAAGGAAGCTGCCGTGGCCATGCAGGGGTCGGATCAGCAGACCAGCGGAGACGAGCGCGGTTGCGTACTCCGGTTGCGCGCGGCAGATGGCCCGCACATCGGGTCGAGCGCGATAGATCGTGACGTGGATCCAGGCTTCCTTCGGCACTCCCGGGGGCAGTTCGTCCGCGGTGAGGTCGATCTGATCGCGCGGGGTGCTGCGGGTGAGGGTCCCCAACGGGACGGGTGGGGTGATTTCGATGGTGGATTCGTCCACCCGGGTTGAGATGTGCCCGAAGGCGTTCACCAATCCCTCGGCGGCCAGCACCCGGCCGGCGCGCCACAACTCTTCAGCCTCGCCGGACATGCCGACCTCCTTGCGTGATCCCGCTCGCAGCACAGCGACGTCCGCCGCGTTGCCCTCCAAGATTAGGGGTTAGGGTGGGTCGCCGTCTGTCCGGGTGGGCGGCGATAGCATCGCCGCGTGAGTGATGACCTCGTCCCGGGTGACACGGTGTGGCAGCGTTATCGGAAGTTCGACGGACGGCCACACTGGCAGTTCGAAACCGTCTATCTCGGAGCCGACGAGTTCGGCCGTTGGGTGGGTGGGTTCCCGGGTGGGATCTGTGAGCGGCCTGGGCTGAAGTTCGTCTCGGATGCGCACTGGGTGACGCTGCTGACAGATGACTGGTATGTCGCGACCTTCAACGATCCGACCTCCCAGATGCGCAGCCAGATCTATGTGGATCTGGCATCCCCACCGCAATGGGAGGGGGCCACGGCCCGAGCGATCGACCTTGATCTCGACGTGATTCGCCGGTTCGACGGTGAGACGTTCATCGATGATGAGGATGAGTTCGCCGCCCACCAGGTCGAGATGAGCTATCCGCCCGAGTTGATCCAGGCCGTACGCCGCACTGCCGATGCGCTCCTGTCGGCGGTTCGGATCGGCGTTGAGCCGTTCGCGACGGTCGGGTTCGAGTGGTTGGAACGGGTGAAGCGCTGGAATTGAACGGCCCCAGAACAGCAAAATCTGCAGCCAACGCGACGTGCGCGCCCCGTGACAAGGGGAAACGCGATCAACGACGCAGATGACTGCAGATTATGCCGATGTGAGTCGGAGTTCGGGGAGACCGATCAGTTGCCGTCGAGGACCTTGGTGGTCAGGCCGGCGACGACGCTCGCGGGGAGCTGCTTGGTGGACACCGCGACGGTGACGTTGTTGCGCTCCTGGGCGCAGATCGTGTCGCCGACAGAGCTGCAGGTGGCGTCGCCGACCTGCGTGGTGTTGGTGCCGCCGAGCTGGGTGATCAGTTCGCGGGCGGTGGTGCCCTGGGCGAGACGCACCTCGACAAGGGCGTTGAGGTCGGCAGAACGATAGACCCCGACCCGGACGCCGTCGTTGGTCTCCTGCTCGACGCGGTTGAAGCTATCCACGCGGGCGGGCAGCTCGCGCACTGCCTGGGTGGTCGGCGTCGCGCTCGAGTTGGGGGTCGCGGTCGACCGCGGGGTCGCGGTGCCGTTGGGTG
>JAUNUL010000196.1 GCA_030538175.1 Propionibacteriaceae bacterium
TGCGCAGCGGAGTCACCTTCCACGACGGCAGCACGTTCGACGCCGCCGACGTGGTCGCTACCTATGAGGCCGTCCTCGACCCGGCGAGCGCGTCCGAGATCGCATCGGCGTTCGAAATGATCGACACGGTCACCTCCCAGGCCACGGATGCCGGGGAGTCGGTGACGTTCACTCTCAAATATCCGTACGCCGACTTCCCCGCCCGCCTGCTGCTCGCCATCGCACCCTCCGAGAAGCTGACCGGTGGGCTGGCGTCCGAATCGAGCCTCAACCGCGAGCCGGTCGGCACTGGGCCCTATCAGCTGGCCGAGCTCAGCGCTGACAAGGCGGTTTTCGTCGCCAACGAGTCGTACTGGGGGCCGGTCCCGGAGGTCCGGGAGCTGACGACGGTCCACCTGCCTGACGACGGTGCGCGCGCGATGCGCGTGGCGGCGGGTGAGTTCGATGGCACGGTGCTGCCGCCGGCCCTCGCCAAGACGTTTGAGGCCCGCAATGGCTTCTCCGTCGAGGCCGCCCACTCCGCCGACTGGCGGGGCGTGTCACTCCCCGCCAACGTCGCGTTCACCGCTGACCCCCAGGTCCGCATCGCGCTCAACCTGGCGGTCGACCGCGAGGCGATCGTCTCGAAGGTCCTGGCCGGGTACGGCACGGCCGCCCACACCCCCGTGTCCCCGATGTACGGCGATGCGTACGACCCGCAGGCCGCCTTCCCCTTCGACCCTGACCGGGCAAAAGCCATGCTCGCTGCAGCAGGCTGGACGCCGGGGCCGGACGGCGTACTCGTCAAGGGCGGCGACCGGGCGAGCTTCACAGTCGCGGTCAGCCCCACCGACTCGCTGCGCCGCGAACTGGCGACTGCCTTCGCCGCCGACATGAAGAAGATCGGCGTCGAGGTGAAGCTGGAGGCCCTCGGCTGGGACAAGATCGAGCCCCGCGTCCGCGACCTGGGCATCCTGCTCGGTGGGGGTGACAAGCCGTACTCGCTCGACACCCAGGTGTTCGCGGCGCTGCACACCCCGATCGACGGCACGGCGGTGTGGGACAACCCCGGCCGTTTCGGCACCCCCGCCCTGGACGCCGCGCTCGATGAGGCCCGCCGCACCGCCGACGAGTCCCGCCGCACGACCCTGTACCGGGATGTGCAGTCCGAATACCTGACCAACCCGTCGTACGTGTTCCTCGCCTTTCTCGAACACACCTATGTAGTCCGCGACAGCGACTGGAAGCGGGCACCCGTGACCGTGGAGCCGCACGCCCACGGCGTCAACTGGGGCCCGTGGTGGAACCTCGCCACGTGGACGCGCTGACCCGGCATGACCACCACCGCCGCCAGCTTCACCGCCGCCCGCACCGCACGTCGCCGACGTGAGGTGCTGGGGCTGGTGTGGCGGCGGCTGGCGGTGCTGTTCCCCCTGCTGGCCGTGATCTCGATGGGGGTTTTCCTGCTGGCGGATGCGTCGCCCTTCGACCCCCTCGTCGGCTATCTGGGCGATCGCTACCAGTTCACCAGCGATGCCCAGCGGGGCACGCTCACCGAGACGCTGCAGCTCGACCAGAGCTGGTGGGTCGCCTGGACGACGTGGTTGGGCGGGCTCGTGCAGGGCGATCTGGGGCACTCCCGCGCGTACGCAATGCCGGTGGTCGACCTCATCGCGCAGCGGCTTCCCTGGACACTGCTGCTGTCAACGGCCGGGCTCGTGATCGCCCTGGTCCTGGGCATCGCCGGTGGGGCTATGGCTGCACTGCGGCCGGGGTCGGTGATCGATCGACTGGTCAACGGCCTGGCGGTGGTCCTGCAGGCCGTGCCCCCCTTCGTGGTGGCCATGCTCGCCATCCTGGTGGGGGCCTTGGCGCTGGGCTGGTTCCCGGCCGGTGGGGCGTCCCCCATCACCGGGCCTCGGACGGTCGGGGCCGTCGCACACCACCTGGCGTTGCCCGCCCTCGTGCTGGGCCTGTCGCAAACGCCGTGGCTGTTGCTGGCCGTGCGCACCGAGGTGACCGCGGCGCTGTCGTCCGATGCCGTTCGTGCAGCCGTCTCCCGGGGCATCGGGTGGCCGCGGGTCGTGACCGGACACGTGTTGCCCCAGGCGTGGGCGCCGCTGGCGACGCTGGCGGGTGTCCGGCTGCCGGAGTTGATCGTGGGCGCCGTGTTGGTCGAGGAGGTGTTCGCCTGGCCGGGCCTCGCCGCCGCGCTGGTCACCTCGGCGCGGGTGCTCGACCTGCCCCTGTTGGCGTTCCTGACCCTGGCGAGCACGGCGCTGGTGTTGTTGGGATCGCTGCTGGCCGATGTGGCGTACCTGCGTCTCGACCCCCGGGTGCGTGCCGATGACTGACGTGGTGATCACGGGGGTGACCCCGTCGGTGCGGTTCCGGTGGCTCTCGTGGGCCTGGGTCGGGCTGGCCGCGATCGTGCTGTACGCGCTGGTGGTCCCCCTGCTGGCGCCGGCCGCCTGGCACGAGGTCGACCTGGCCGCGGCCCGCCAGGCACCGTCGGCGGCGCACTGGTTCGGCACCGACAGCACCGGGCGCGACCTGTTCGTGCGGGTAGCCGAGGGGCTGCGGGTCAGTCTCCTGATCGCGGTCATCTGCTCGGTCACCTCCACGCTGATCGGGGTCGCGGTGGGCACCTTCGCCGCGGTGGCGGGTGGGGCGGTCGACGGTGTCCTGATGCGGTTCACCGATGCGACGAACGCGCTGCCGCACCTGCTGCTGGGCATCACGATCGTGGCCTTCTTCCCAGGGTCGCTGGTCGCGATCATCGCCTCGATCGCGTTGACCCATTGGCCCCAGGTCGCCCGCATCGTGCGTTCGGTGGCCGTGACCACCCGGCGCATGGAGTTCGTCGACGCGGCGTACCTCGCCGGCGCCCGCCGGCGCGACGTAACCGTGCGGCACATCCTCCCGGCGGTCTCGGGGCAGGCCGCGGTCGCGATCGTGCTGCTGCTGCCACACGCGATCTGGCACGAGTCCACACTGTCGTTCCTCGGGTTGGGGCTGGCCCCCGACGCTGCCTCCCTCGGCACGCTGCTCGCGATCGCGCGTGGCGAGATGCTCATCGGCGCCTGGTGGGCGCTAGCGTTCCCCGCTGTCGTGCTCGTGGTGACCACGCTCGCGGCGTCGGGCATCGCGCACCGGCTGCAGCGCAGGTTCGCGCCCGTCGCGGAAGCGCGGGTGGCGTGATGGCAACCCGCGCCGAGGTCACCGGCCTGACCCTCCGCATCCCGACCCAGGTGGCTGGGCGCCCCGCGTTCGTCCACGCGGCCACCGACGTCTCGATCACCCTGGCGGCCGGACGCGTGCACGCCCTGGTCGGCGAGTCGGGCAGCGGCAAGTCGGTGCTCGCCTCGACCCTGACCGGCCTGCTGCCCCCGGGGACGCGCGTGAGCGGCCGCGTGGTCGTCGACGGGGTCGATGTGACGCCCGCCCTGGGTACGCCGCGGCACCGCAGCTGGGGCCGTCTGCGCGGCCGCGTCGTCGGGAGCGTGGCCCAATCGGCGGCCACGTCCTTCACCCCGACGCGCACCATTGGCAGCCAGCTCCTCGAGGCGATCGAGGCACTGGGGGGCACCCAGTCGGCCGACGAACTTGCCGACATTGCGCGCCTGCCTGCCTGGGCACTCGCCGCGTACCCCCATGAACTGTCCGGCGGGCTGGTCGGGCGCGCGGCACTGGCGGCAGCCCTGGCCGGGCAACCATCGATCATCGTGGCCGACGAACCGACAGCATCCCTGGACCGTGACCTGGCCGGACAGGTGCTCGACCTGCTTCGCAACCAGGCCGACGCTGGGGCGGCCGTACTGCTGATCACCCACGACGTGGCCGGCCTGCTGGATCGTGCGGTCGCCGACGATGTGTCGGTGATGTACGCCGGCCGCATCGTCGAACAGGGTGTGGCCGCGCAGGTGTGGGCGGACCCGAGCGCGGCGTACACCAGGGCTTTGCTCGCCGCGCTCCCCCGCAACGGCCTGCACGTCGTTCCCGGCGATCCGCCGGCACTGACCGATCTGGCCGAGGGTGTCCGATTCGAAGACCGACTGAAGGAGGCGTTATGAGCGGGACGGACGTTGTGAACGGGATCAGCGTCGGGAGCGGGATGAGCGTCGCGCGTGCGGTGAGTACGCCGGCCGGACCGGTGGCGCCGGAGGTGGTGACGCCGGACGGGGTGGTGGCTCCAGGCGGGCTGGCGCAGGACGGACTGGGGACGCGGGTCAAGGCCGTTGCGCCAGTCGAGGTGGTGGCGCAGGACGGACTGGGGACGCCGGTCAAGGCCGTTGCGCCAGACGATGTGGCGGCGCCAGGCGGGTTGGTGAGGCCGGAGGGACTGGTGGCGCAGGGCGTGCGGGTGTCCTTCGATGGGCGCATCGTGCTCGACGGGGTTTCGATGAGCCTGCCCCGCGGGCGCACCATGGGGCTGGTGGGGCCGTCGGGGATCGGCAAGTCGACGCTGGCGCGCGTCTTGGCGGGGCTGCTGGTGCCCCAGGCAGGCACGGTCACCCACGACGGCGCCCCGGTGGTCACCCGGCGCGGGCGCATGAGCAACCGGATCGGCATGCTGTTCCAGTCGCCGCGCCGATCCTGCAACCCGCAGCAACGGTTGGGCGAACTGATCGCGGAGCCGCTGCGCTACCGGCCTCGTGGGGAGCCCAGGACGCCGCGGTCCGCCCACGCCGCACGCGTGGCCGAGGTCGCCGCCGAGGTGGGCCTGACCACCGACCTCCTCGGACGGCTGCCCGCGGAGGTCAGTGACGGCCAGCTCCAACGCGCCGCGCTGGCCCGCGCGTTGGTCACCGACCCCGCGTACCTCATCTGCGATGAAGCCACCGCCATGCTGGACGCCCTCACCACCGCCTCGATCGTGGCCGTCCTGCGCCGCCGGACGGAGGCCGGGCTCGGCGTACTCGCCATCAGCCACGATCGCGAACTGCTTGACGCCTGGGCCGACGACATCATCGAGCTGGGCGGGCCGGCTAGCGCGTCCAGCGTGAACACCGCGGCGTGAACATCGCGCATTCGTGACATTGGGCGTGATCGCGCAGGCACCCCGGCGTGCCCCGCGGTCATTTGTGACATAGGCCCCGTTGTCCCTGGCTGTTCAGCGCGCCCGCCGACCTGAACAATGATCTGCACTCACAACAGCGAGCGCACGACCCGGATCTGTTGCTTCATGTCGGAACAGTTCCGGCCAACGTGGTCCTCGACCCAGTCGAAGAAGCGCTCCGCGCTGTCCAACACCCCCGGGATGAAATCGCTCGGATCAACCGGAACTCGGTTAGCGCCCACGCGGAAGATCCCGACGTTTCCTTTGCGCTCGAAAGACATCACAAGCGGCTGCCCCGGGAAAGACATCTCTGCGTGACCATCAGCCAAGAATCCCTGGCAGAGCCCCACCAGTTCATGCCACAGCCCATCGACGTCATCCCACTGGTCGGCAGTGAAGATGTCCCGACCGAAGTACGCCAAGCGCAGCAGCCCATCACTGCCATACGGATTGCGTTTGAGCCGGTCAAGCCAGACCTCGGCAGCTCGGGCCGGCTCGGCCTCGACGCTGACGAGATAGTGCTCCGGACGGGCGACGAAATCATCCAGATCGGTCACCGTGTGTGGGAGCAGAAGGAGTGTCTCACTCTCCACCGCAGGCAACGTGTCGTTCATGGCTCTCCTTACTTGGGACAAAACCGAACCAAATGGCCCCTCGCGCGCTCCGTTGCGGAACCCTCAACGAAGGTCCCCAGCCGAAGCTGGGGAGACTGGGGCGTCGGGGCGGTGGCTGTGAAGAACAACAAGCCCTCAACGAAGGTCCCCAGCCGAAGCTGGGGAGACTAACGCATCGACGCCAAGATGTTGCTGAG
>JAUNUL010000197.1 GCA_030538175.1 Propionibacteriaceae bacterium
CCCCTGCTCGACGCCGCCACCAGAGACCGGATCGGCGCCGCGGCCTGTGATGCGGCTCGCTCGGTCGGGTACGTCGGTGCAGGGACCGTCGAGTTCATCGTCGCGGCCGACGCGCCGGAGGACTTCTTCTTCATGGAGATGAACACCCGCCTGCAGGTCGAGCATCCGGTCACCGAGCTCGTCACCGGTGTGGATCTGGTGGAGCTGCAGGTGCGGGTCGCGGCCGGGAGTCCGTTGCCGCTGACCCAGGCCGACATCACGTTGAGCGGGCATGCGATCGAGGCACGGGTGTACGCCGAGGATCCCGCCCGGGAGTTCCTGCCCACCGGCGGCCGAGTCCTGGCGCTGGCCGAGCCGACCGGGCCCGGCGTACGCATCGACTCCGGCCTGCGGGTCGGCACGGTCATCGGGGCCGACTATGACCCGATGCTGGCGAAGGTGATCGCGCACGGGGCGGATCGGGCAGAGGCGCTGGCGCGGTTGGATGCGGCGCTCGCGCAGACGCACGTGCTTGGCGTGCGCACGAACATCGAGTTCTGTCGGTTCCTGCTGGCCCAACCCGAGGTGCGCTCGGGTGATCTGGACACGGGGCTGTTGGATCGGGTGGCGCCGGCGTACTCCCCCGCTGACCCTCCACGCGGCGCCCTCGTCGCGGCGGCGATGCACCGGACGGAGGCGCGCTGGGCGCGCGTGCCCGCGAATCGTCGCAGTCCCTGGGACATCCCGAACGGGTGGCGGCTCGGGCGGTGGGCCGAGGTGTGGACGCGGCTCGATCACGGGCCGGGGACGACGGCGGTGACGGTGGGTTTGCGGGGTACGCCGCAGGACGCGGAGATCACCCTGACCGACGCGACCATCGGGTCGTTGCATGAGGCGACAACCCTCGCCCGGTTCGGTGCCAGGGTCGCCCGCGACGGTCCCGCGCTGCGGCTGACCGTGGCTGGGACGCAGCAGAAATGGCTCGTGGTCCGTGACGGAGACACGTTCTGGGTCGCGGGCGATGGGGGCAGTTGGGAGCTGCGGCTGCGGCCGCTCATCGACCCCGCGATCCATGACGAAGCGACGACGGATGGTGAGGTGCGCAGCCCCATGCCCGGCGCGGTCATCGCTTGTTTCGTGGAGGACGGCGACGTGGTGGCGGCTGGCGATCGGTTGCTCGCGGTCGAGGCGATGAAGATGGAGCACGCCCTGGTCGCCCCGATTCCCGGGCGCGTTCGGTTGCACGTGAAACATCGCGACCAGGTGACCGCTGATCAGTTGCTGGCCGAGGTGATCCCCGACAGCGACGATTCCGGGGCCGCCGCCGACGTTGCCTTAGGCGTGGAGGTGGTTGGCGAACCGGAGCCGGCAGGCAAGAACACCGAACCCCGGGAGGTGGGCGATGGCTGAGTTGGCGGAACACTATGCGGTGCTCAAGGACACGGTCGCGCGGTTTGCGGACCAGGTGGTCGCGCCGGTCTCGGCGGAGTTGGACCGGGAGCACCGGTTCCCGTACGACATCGTTGCCCGGATGGGCGAGATGGGCCTGTTCGGGTTGCCGTTCGGCGAGGAGGTCGGCGGCCAGGGCGCGGACTATTTCGCGCTGGCCATCGCGCTCGAGGAGCTCGGCCGGGTGGACCAGTCGGTCGCGATCACGCTCGAAGCTGGGGTCAGTCTGGGCGCGATGCCGATCTATCGCTTCGGCACCGACGAGCAGAAGGAGCAGTGGCTGCCGGACCTGATCGCCGGCCGGCGGATCGCAGCGTTCGGGTTGACCGAACCCGATGCCGGATCGCAGGCGTCGCAGACCCGCACGACCGCGCGGCTGGAGAACGGCGAGTGGGTGATCAACGGCGCCAAGCAGTTCATCACCAACTCCGGCACCGACATCACCAGCCTCGTGATCGTCACCGCCGTCACCGGCACCCGACCCGACGGGTCGAAGGAGATCTCCGCGATCATCGTCCCGTCGGGAACGCCCGGATTCACGGTCGAGCCGGCGTACGACAAAGTCGGCTGGCGGGCCAGCGACACCCACCCGCTCAGCTTCAACGACTGCCGCGTCCCCGAGGCGAACCTGCTCGGTGAGCGCGGGCGGGGGTACGCGAACTTCCTGTCCATCCTCGATGAGGGCCGCATCGCGATCTCGGCGCTGGCAACCGGTGCGGCGCAGGGGTGCGTCGACGAGTCGGTTCGGTACGCCAAGGAGCGGCGCACGTTCGGCAAGCCGATCGGTGCGCATCAGGCGATCGGGTTCAAGATCGCGCGCATGGAGGCCCGGGCGTACGCGGCGCGCTGTGCGTACTATGCGGTCGCCCGGCTGATGCTCGCCGGCAAGCCGTTCAAGAAGGAGGCCGCGATCGCCAAGCTGCTCTCGTCGGAAGCCGCGATGGACAACGCCCGTGACGCCACTCAGGTGCACGGTGGCTATGGGTTCATGAATGAGTACGCCGTCGCCCGGCACTATCGCGATTCCAAGGTGCTGGAGATCGGTGAGGGGACGTCGGAGGTGCAGCTGATGCTGATCGCGCGCGAGCTGGGGCTGGCCGATGAGTGACCGGTCCGTGGGTGACGGGCCGATGGGTGGCAGGCCGATGAGGGACGCTGCTCCGGATGACTCGCCGCGGCGGGAGATCGTGCAGCGCGGCCTGTGGTTCGAGGAGTTCGAGGTCGGGGTGGCGTACGTTCATCGCCCCGGCCGCACCCTCACCGAAGCCGACAATGTGCTGTTCACGACGCTGACGATGAACACACAATCGCTGCACTTGGACGCGGCGTGGGCGGCGGAGCAGAAGGGCTTCGACGGGCAGCGGCTGATGAACTCGATGCACACGCTGTCGACGCTCGTGGGCCTGTCGGTTGCCCAGCTCACCCAGGGCACGATCGTGGCAAATCTGGGTTTCCGTGAGGTGAGTTTCCCGGCGCCGGTGTTCCATGGCGACACGTTGTACGCCGAGACCGTCTGCGTCGACAAACGCCCGTCGGCCAGTCGGCCTGGTCAGGGCATCGTGACGCTGGAGCATGTGGGAAAGAACCAGCACGGCGTGATCGTCGCCCGCGCGGTTCGCACGGCTCTGATGCAGATGCGCCCCGACGATCGTTCTGTCTAGAGATGTCTAGTGGCCCGAGCAGAGTCCTGGATATGCGGTGAGCGAGCCGGTCGGGCGACGGTCTTTGCCCCGTCCTCGCGGGGTGGGGGCTGGCATCGTGAGGCTTCGGGTGCGACGAGATTGGGTGTGTCGAGATTGAGTGTGACGGATCGGCGGTTGGTGGGAACTACTGGGCATGGACACCATTCGTGATCGGGACTGGCTGACCGCCCTCTTCGATCGCCACCACCGCCAGGTCTTGGCATATGCCATCCGCCGCGTCGGACACGACGCCGGTGAGGATGTGCTCGCCGAGGTCTTCGCGGTCGCGTGGGATCGTCTGCAGTTCGAAGCGAGCTATTCCCGGACCGTCGTCGATGCCGTTCCGACTCAAGTGCAGCGCGACGCGCGGCGGATGAAATGCACCATCGATGAGTGGGGCAGCAGCTGCGTGCCGGAGTGAGTCCGCAGCGCTTCACGCTCTCGCGCTGCCGCGTCAACGTTGCGGCGGCTCAACGCTCCGGCGCATCGGCATCACTGGCCGAGCCGGATGCGTTGGCCTCGGCGCTTGGCCAGCGGCACGCGCACCCAGCTGAGGATCACGCCCAGGAGCACCAAGGCCAGCGATGAGCTGCCGAGCCAACGCACGTCATTGCCGGCGATGCCATCGGCCAGGCTGGCGCCGAGCATCACCAGCCAGGCCAGCACCAACAGCGCAAGCCAGATCGCCGCGATCGTCTCCCGTTTCCAGAACCGGGCGAAATAGCGTTCGCCCCCACCGGGCAGCGCCTCCCGGATCGGTCGGCTGCCGCGATGGGCGAGGAGACCTGCCACGGCGATAACCACGAGGGCCGCGACGACGGCCGGCCAGGCACCGATGGACGCGGCCATGCCATAGAGGAAGACACCGCCCAGGGTCACCCAGTGCAGCCATCGGATCACGTCCACCAGTCGTTGGTCGAGCAGGAAGATCGGGGTCTTCGCGGATGGGGCCTCGGACAGGACGCGGGCCATGCCCTGGCTCGCGGTGTCCCAGTCGCCGTGGCTGGCGGAGATGCCGGCGAGATTGTGCTTCGCGGTCGTGTGGTGGGGGTCGATCGAGAGGGCCGTCCGGTACGCCCGGATCGCCTCCTGCGGGTTGGTGTCCTGCAGGGCGTACCCCATCGCGAAGTGCGCCCCGGCGTCCTGCGGGGCGAGGCGAACGGCCTCGTTGGCGGCATCGAAGGCTTCACGGTGGCGTTTCAGATCGCTGAGTACCTCCGCCAAGCCGCGGTGTGACACTGCCTGGTCGGGATCGAGCCGGACAGCGGTGCGATAGGCCTCGAGGGCCTCCTGCAGCCGTCCGCGCATCTGCTGGGATACGGCCAGGATGAGGTGGCCGGTCGGTTCGTTGGGCAGCGCGGCGATGGCGCGGCGGGCGGTGCTCTCGGCCTCGGCGAGCCGACCGGCCTTCAGGTGGGCCCGGCCGATGCTCAACTCGATATAGCCCGCAGCGTCGGGGTACTCCCGAAGCAGCCGGAGCAGCATTTCCATCCCCTGGGCATCGCGGCCCAGGGAGATGAACTCGTCAGCTCGCTGCAGCTGGGTTTGCAGATCGTTCACAGCAGCTTGTTCTGTCGCATGTACTCGCGGAGCTCAGCGTACTCCCCCGCCTGATCCGCATACGTCACCACATTGCGGGCCATGTCGAACCAGGGCCGCGCCGACGGGCGGACCTGCTTGAGGGCCTTGGTCAGGTCCTTCATGGTCATCATCCGCACGGTCCCCGAGCGCACCGAATCCATCATCGCGAACTCGGCCGCGGTCTCGCACAGGTGCGACAGGTCCGCCCCGGTGAAGCCATCGGTCGCCTTCGCGAGCTTCGCGAGGTTGATGCCCTCGACCGGTCGGCGCGAAAGATTGTGCTGCAGGATCGCGGCCCGGGCGGGTTCGTCGGGCGGGAGTACGCAGACCGAGCGGTCGAGTCGGCCGGGGCGACGCAGGGCCGGGTCAACGTCCCAGGGGGTGTTGGTGGCGGCCAACACGAACACGCCGTCGTTATCGACGCCGACGCCGTCCATCTCGTGCAGCAGCTGGTTCACGACGTTGCGCAGGGACGACCACGTGCTCTGGCTGCGCTTGTGGCCGATCGCATCGACCTCGTCGATGAACAGCACGACGGGCGCCTTGCGCCGGGCCAGCTGGAACAGCTTGTGCAGGTTCTGTTCGGAGGCGCCGACATAGGCGTCGAGGACGTCGGACAGCGTGACGTTGATGAACCCCGCGCCCATCTCGCCGGCGATCGCTCGGGCGATGTACGTCTTGCCACACCCCGGCGGGCCATAAAGCAGCAGGCCGCCGCGCAGGCTCTTGCCGTAGAGCTTGCGGAGTTCCGGGTTGCGCATCGGCGCGAGGAACGCGATCTCGAGGCGTTCCTTGACGTGGTGCATGCCGCCCACGTCGGCGAGGGTCAGGCCCGGATCCTCCACCTCCCAGATGTCCTGGGGTGGGATCGGGGCGCCTTCGGGCTCCGCGAGGAGGTGATCATCCCGGTCGGCGTCATCCTCGACGTGTGCGGTGTTGTCTTCGTCGTCGACGAACATGGGTGCGGGGCCGTCGTCGAACTGTTGCTCGGCCTGTCGCCAGTCGAACCCATGGGCCGGGCTCGATCGCGGCGTGGTGCTCTCGGCTGTCTCCTCGGCCCCGGCTGTCTCGCCCGCGCCGGCGCTATCGGACTCGGGTTGGGTTTGCTCAGCGTCGTTTTGCCCAACTTCGGCTTGCCCAACCTCGTTTTG
>JAUNUL010000198.1 GCA_030538175.1 Propionibacteriaceae bacterium
GAAGGGGTGACCTGCTTCCTGCTCAGCGGCAACAGCCTGCGCTACATCTCCCAGACCGCGACGATGGCCCAAGCACTGCAGCCAAGTGTGGTCGTGCTCGAGGACGTCGATCTGATCGCCGAGGATCGGGATTTCCACGGCCCGCAGCCACTGCTGTTCTCACTGCTCGACGCGATGGACGGGCTCGCGGGTGAGTCCGATGTGGCGTTCATCCTGACCACCAACCGCGCGGACCTGCTCGAGGAGGCCCTCAGCCAGCGACCGGGTCGCGTCGACCTCGCCCTCCACGTCCCGCTGCCGGATGAGCGGGAGCGTCACGCGCTCCTGCGGTTGTACGCCCGGTCCCTGCCCGTGTCCGACGATGCGCTGGCCCGGGCGGCGATGGTCTCGCAGGGCGTCACCGCCTCGTTCTTCAAGGAGCTCGCCCGGCGTACGGTCCTGGTCGCCGCCGAGAGCGGGACCCAGGTGACCGATGAGGTGCTGGCCGGCGTACTGGACGAGATGCTGTCGGATGCCGAGGCCCTCACTCGCACGCTGCTGGGCGGCCAACTGCACGACGAGGACCCCGACATGTGATTTGTGTCCAGCCCCCACGGGGGCGGGACGCCGGGGCTAGGCTGCCGCTTATGGAGATCGACATCCACACGACCGCTGGAAAGCTCGCGGATCTCACCCGGCGCACCGACGAAGCTGTCCATGCCGGGTCTGCCGCCGCCGTGGAGAAGCAGCACGCCAAGGGCAAGCTGACGGCCCGGGAGCGCATCGACCTGCTCCTGGACCCGGACAGTTTCGCCGAGCTGGATGAGTTCGCCCGGCATCGCTCGACCGCCTTCGGGATGGAGAAGAAGCGGCCCTATGGCGACGGCGTGGTCACCGGTGTCGGCGCCATCAACGGGCGGCCGGTGTGTGTGTTCTCCCAGGACGTCACGGTGTTCGGTGGCTCGCTGGGCCAGGTCTATGGCGAGAAGATCGTGAAGATCATCGACTTCGCGCTGAAGACCGGCTGCCCGATCATCGGCATCAACGAGGGCGGCGGCGCCCGCATCCAGGAGGGCGTGGTCTCCCTCGGTCTCTATGGCGAGATCTTCAAGCGCAACACGATCGCCTCGGGCGTCATCCCGCAGATCTCGCTGATCATGGGCGCGGCGGCTGGCGGCCACGTCTATTCCCCGGCACTCACCGACTTCGTCGTCATGGTCGACCAGACGTCCCAGATGTTCATCACCGGTCCTGACGTCATCAAGACCGTGACCGGTGAGGACGTGTCGATGGAGGAGCTCGGTGGCGGTCGGACGCACAACACGAAGTCCGGCAACTCGCACTATCTCGCGGCCGACGAGGAGGACGCGATCGAATATGTGCGGGAGCTGTTGAGCTATCTGCCCCAGAACAACCTCGAGGATCCGCCGCTGTTCGGCGACGACGAGGACGATCTGAAGGTCACCGATCATGACCGGCTGCTCGACACCCTGATCCCGGATTCGCCGAACCAGCCCTATGACATGAAGTCCGTGATCACGGGTGTGCTGGATGACGGTGAGTTCCTGGAGACCTCGCCGCTGTTCGCGCCAAACATGGTGACCGGTTTCGGCCGCGTCGAGGGTCGCTCGATCGGCATCGTCGCGAACCAGCCGATGCACTTCGCCGGCTGCCTGGACATCGATGCCTCCGAGAAGGCCGCCCGCTTCGTCCGCACGTGCGATGCCTTCAACATCCCGGTGCTCACGTTCGTCGACGTGCCCGGCTTCCTGCCCGGGGTCGACCAGGAGCATGCGGGCATCATCCGTCGTGGCGCGAAACTGATTTATGCGTACGCCGAAGCGACCGTCCCGCTCGTCACCGTGATCACCCGCAAGGCCTATGGCGGGGCCTATGACGTGATGGGGTCCAAGCACCTTGGCGCGGATGTGAACCTCGCCTGGCCGACCGCTCAGATCGCCGTGATGGGTGCCCAGGGCGCGGTGAACATCCTCTATCGCAAGGAGCTCGCGGCCGCCTCGGATCCCGACGCCGAGCGGGCCCGGTTGATCCAGGCCTATGACGATGAGTTGGCGAATCCCTATGTGGCGGCTGAGCGTGGCTACATCGATCAGGTGATCTATCCGCACCAGACGCGGTACGAGATCATCCGCATGCTGCGGCTCCTGCGCACCAAGCGACAGTCCCTGCCGCCCAAGAAGCACGGCAACATTCCCCTGTGAGCGTGCAAAGAGGGAGGGCGCGATGAGCGATCAGACCCAACAACCACCGGTGGTGACCGTCGTGGCGGGCTCCCCCACCCCGGAGGAGCTGGCAGCGATCATCACGGTGGTGACCGCTGCCGCAGCCGGCGACGGCCCTGCCGAGGAGCGTCGCTCGGACCGTCCGCGGGTGGGCGGTTGGCGCTCGTACACGCGGACCCTGCGAGGGGCGGCCTACCCGGGGCCCGGGGCGTGGCGGGACATCGACCACTAGGCCCGCCCACGGAGCTTGTGGTGATTCGCTAACGTATTCGCCAGTGCCAGCTATCCGATGCTGGGACAGCGAAAGGAGTCGCCGTGGACGCGGTGCAGGAGATTCTCAGCTCCATCCCCTTCGGCCAGCTCGCCCGTCAGGTGGGCACCGATCCGGCCACAGCCGAACAGATGGCCCGGCAGCTCATCCCAGCCCTCATCGGCGGCATGTCGGCCAACGCCGATGACGCCGCTGGTGCACAGTCGCTGGCCGCTGCCCTCAACGACCACGCCGGCTCGACCCTCCTTGACGGTGGAGTCCAGATTGAGCAGGTCGACACCGAGGACGGCGACAAGATCGTCCAGAACGTGTTCGGCGCGCACACCCCGCAGGTGACCCAGCGTCTCGGCGCCCAGTTGGCGGGCGGCAACAACGAGCTCGTGCAGAAGCTCATGCGTTACCTCGCCCCCATCGTCCTGGCCTATCTGGCCAAGAAGCTCACCGAGGGACGCGGCGGTGCCGCCGGTGGGGCCGGCCGTGGCAGCGGCAGCATCCTCGGCGACCTGCTCGACAGCTTCACCGGTGGTGCACAGTCCCAGGCCCGTCAGCAGCAGCGCACCCCGAGCCTGCCCGACATCCTGCTTGACATGCTCGGTGGCGGCGGAGCGTTTGGTGGCGGCCAGGCCCAGGCCCCGGCGCCGACCCAGCAGCGTGGCGACTTCCAGCGTCCCGCCCCGCAGGCCCCGGCTTCCGGCGGGGATGGCCGTGCCCCGCAGCAGATCCCGCTGGATGACCCGGAGCCCGCGCGTCCGGCCCAGCAGAGCGGTGGCGCTCTCGGCGGCGGTCTGCTCGGCGAGATCCTCGGCGGGCTTCTGGGCGGCGGCCGCCGCGCCTGATGACCGCCCCTCTCCGGGTGGTGCTCGCCTCGGCTTCCCCGGCGCGTCTGCAGATCCTGCGGCGCGCCGGGATCGAGCCGGAGGTGATCGTTTCCCACGTCGATGAAGACGCGGTCACCGCGATCCGACCCGTCATCCTGGCCGCCATGCTGGCGGAGTTGAAGGCCCAGACCGTCAGCCAGCAGTTGGCCGGTCATGAGCCCGTGCTCGTGATCGGCTGCGACTCGGTCCTCGAGTTCGAGGGTGCGGCCTATGGCAAGCCCGCGTCAGCGGACGAGGCGATCGCCCGCTGGCAGGCCATGCGTGGTCGCACGGGCGTGCTGCACACCGGTCATCATGTGATCCTGCGCGACCGCGGCGTCCACCAGACGACCGCCACCGGCTCCACCCTCGTGCGTTTCGCCGACCTGAGCGACGCCGAGATCCGGGCCTATGTGGCGACCGGCGAGCCACTCGTGGTGGCAGGCGCATTCACGATCGACGGGCTCGGCGGGCCCTTCATCGCCGGCGTCGACGGCGACCCGCACAACGTCGTGGGGCTGAGCCTGCCCTTGCTGCGCAATCTGCTCATCGAACTAGGGATTTCCTGGCCCCAACTGTGGTCGACGCCGAACTAGCGGCTTATCGGTCACCGGCGGGCGCCCGGCGCAGTGTCAATGCTGACCCATCCGGGTGCGCTGTGAACGCGCCCGACCAGGCGTACCCCTCGAAAATCAGACCCTCCGCGCTCTCGGCGGTGACCCGGAATCCGCCGTCGGCGAGATGCTCACCCAGCCACGACCCGATCACCAGCCCATCTGGGGCCAGGAACGTCATGGTGACCATGTTCGGCTGATCGACCCGCAGCCCGAGTCGGGTGCTCTCGGGGATCGTGATCAACGCCGCTGGCCCGTGCTCGAAGCCCAACTCGCGCAGGCTGACACCGCCCGGGGGCACCGCGACGGCGCTCATCGAGGGGGTGGGCGGAGGCACCGGAATCGGTCGCTGGCCCGAACAGCCGGCCAACGTCAGGACAACCACGAGCCAGAGGACCGGGGCACGGAACAGACGGAGCCGGTCGCCGCGCCAAGGGACGCGGTCGACTCGCGAGACGGCACGGCGACACACCCGGCCCACGCTAGTCGGATAGCCTCAACATCGTCATGAGTACTGAACCGCAACACGCCCTGCCGAGCCGACAGATGCCGCCGAAGACCTATCTGCCGGCCTGGTTGCGCGCCATGCGCCCGCGGCAGTGGGTGAAGAACGTCCTGGTCTTCGCCGCGCCGATGACCGCAGGGTTCCACACCCGCGGCAACGCGGACTATGTCGATGTTCTGATCAATACGCTGCTGGCCTTCGTGGCTTTCTCGCTGATCAGCGCCACGATCTATCTGCTCAACGACGCCAAGGACGTGGCAGAGGACCGCCTCCACCCCAAGAAGCGATTCCGGCCGATCGCGGCAGGTGAGCTGAAGGTCAGCACGGCCTATGTCCTGGCCGTCATCACCACGATCCTCAGCCTGAGCATCGGCTTCTTCACCGCACCCATGCTCGGCGTGGTGTTGATCGTCTATCTCGTGCTGCAACTGCTCTATACGCAATTCCTCAAGCACCAACCGATCATCGATTTGGCCATGGTGGCCTCGGGCTTCCTGTTGCGCATGATCGCCGGTGGCGTGGCCTCCGCGATCGATATCTCCGCCTGGTTCCTGTTGGTGGCGGCATTCGGCTCGTTGTTCATGGTCTCCGGCAAGCGCTATTCGGAGATGGTCGTGCTGGGTTCCGATGCCGGGACGCGGAAGTCCCTGAAGGAATACACCGTTTCCTATCTGCGGTTCGCCTGGCATCTGTCCGCAGCGGTGACGCTGATGGCGTACTGCCTGTGGGCGATCGGCGGCGGCGCCGCACCCGGCCAGCCGGCCCCCGCGGACGGATTGTGGGGCATGCCGTGGCTGGTCATCTCGATCATTCCGCTGACGATCGGACTGTTGCAGTACGCCCTGGAAGTCGATCGTGGCGATGCGGGCGAGCCCGAGGATGTCGTGCTCAACCACCGGGCTCTGCAGATCATGGGCCTGCTGTGGCTGGTCACCCTGGCCTTGGGCATCTTCTTCTGACCTGCACTCTTCGGGTCAGGGCCCATGTCACCGTGACTCAGCCCGTGGCATAGTCCTTGCACGTGAACGAGGCAGTGAACTCCTCCTCGGTCCCGGCTGCGGCGTTCTGGGAGTGCTGGGTGTGCACCAACGCACCGGTCACCTCGAACGCATCGCCCGTGCGCACCACCTCGGCCCGCCCGTCCGCGGACTCCAGCAGGGGTGGCCCACCCCGCTGACCGGTGTTGATGGCCACCACCTTCGGCTGCGGATCATCGCTCAGCGTGATCGCCATGGCCGCCGCCCCGGCCGTC
>JAUNUL010000199.1:0-4184 GCA_030538175.1 Propionibacteriaceae bacterium
CGCCGCGAAATATGACGTCAGTTTGCTCGGCACCGCCATGTCCGACAGTGTGTCCCGCTCATTGACCAAGAGCGCATCGGCGGCCTGCAGCGTCGGCAGAAACTCCTCGTCGGTGACGGGGTCGGAAATCGTCACGTTCCCCAGCCCCTCGGCGAGCTGTTCCAGCTTGCGTCGCTGATTGCCGTCCCCGAGCAGGACGAACCGCACGGAGCTGCCTTCAGCCAGTCGACCGGCCTCGACCACATTCTCCAGACCCTGTTTGACGCCCATGTTGCCCGCATGCAGGACCACGAAATCGTCGGACTTCCAGCCCTGTCGACGACGGGCTTCCTGGCTGGTCACGGTGGTCGGGACGGTGTCGACATGGCACCAGTTTCGGATCACGTCGATCCGTTCGCGTGGCACACCGATCTCAACCAGCTTCGCGGCGAATCTCTCGTGAATGGCCACCACGCACGACGCCCCGCGCAGAATCAGGCTCTCGATCTTCTGCAGGATGACACCACCGAGACCGCCGAGCATCCCGGTCTCTTTTGCGCCGAGCCCATAGAGGTCCTGGACCCAGACCACGACGGGGACCCGCGACATCCGACCCCGCAGCACGACAGCGGCGGCCGACAGCAAGGACGGGGAGACCACGAGCAGCAGATCGGGGCGTGCCAGAGGCACCCGCAGGCAGCGCAGCGCGAACGCCGCCTCCATCAACATGCGCCCCTTCAACCCGGGACGCTCGGGCACCGGGTGCTCGAGCCGCCGAATCGGGACCCGATTGATCAACTCATTCGGCGCCACCCCATTGCGGCGCTTCCATTCCGGATAGTGCGGGAAACCAGTGACCACTTGGACCTCAGCACCCCGTTCGGCCATTCCTTCGGCGAGGCCGGTCGAATAGGGTGCGATGCCGGTGGTCTCCGGGGCATAGTTCAGCGTGAAGAACGCGATTCGCTGGGTGCTCACAACGGGTTCCTCTCTGCTGTCAGAGCTCTGTAGTCCTGCTCCACCTGATCCACGACACCGGCGATCCCGAATCGGTCGAGCGCCAACTGGCGCCCACGATCCGCCAAGTTTTTCATCCGGTTCGGATCACTGTGCAATTCCTTGAGAGCGGCAACATAGGCCGCTGTCGATTCGGGGACCACGATCCCGGCATCGTGTTGGTCAAGAATGGTGGCGAGCCCACAGGATTCGCCCACGATAACCACACAGCCGGCCGCCATGGCTTCGATCACGCTCATGCCGAAGCGTTCGTTGTCCGTCGTGTTCACCAGCACCGCTGCCGTGGCCAGACGCTGCGGAACATTTTCTGGGGCAAGGGCACCTGACCACCTGATGCGGCCACCACCATCGTCGGCCCGCAGGGCTTCCCGCACGGCGTCGCCCTCCCCCTCATCCGGACCGAACAGATCGAAATCGACGGACAACCCGTCGGCAATGGCCTGCTGGGCCATCTGCACGAACATCATCGGTCTCTTCCGCTCATGCAGGCGCCCGATGTACACCACACCGGCACGCTGCTGCGGTGTCACGCCCGCGATGGGGTCCGGTATCCCATTGGGCAGCACAGCCGTGCGTACGCCCGATCCCGCGACATGGTGGATGTCCTCGACCTCCGACGGGGTCAGGCAATAGACCTTCTCCGCGCCCCGCAGCACCGGAATCGTCCAGGCCAGGTCAAGTGGCTTGGCCAGCAGGCGGTCGCTGGCATCGATCATGCCGTGGGTCTGCACGACGAGCGGCAGCCCACGGCGCAGAGCCCACTGCGCTGCGGGCAATGTCACGAGGTCGCGGGCGAGATGCACGTGGACGACATCCGGGGCGGGAGTCAGTCCCCGCAACATGGGCAGGAGCCCGGGGGCAGCCAAACCTGCGTACCCGATGCCGGGGAGCACTTGACGAGCAGGCGCCAGTCGCGCGGGAACTCCACCCAACTCGGCCGGCATCCGGTCGAAACCGCGCGCGGCACCGGCCAACAGCACCTGGTGGCCCCGTCGGCCGAGTTCGGCGGCCAGGTTGTTCGCGACGCGGGTGGGGCCACCATAGGCACCATCCGGGGAGAACAACGTGGCCACATGCAGGATGCGCATCTCAACCAGCCTCTCGCCCCATGACGGGATCGTTGGCATCCCCGGCAGGCGGCATGCTGCGCGCCACGACGGCCCGCCAGCGATCGATGACCCCACCCAGGGAGACATTCTTCGGCCACCACGCCGCAGCGCCCCGGGCCATCGCTTCCCGCGTGGTGGGGTCAGCGAGCTGACGGACGGCCTGACGAACGGCTTCCGGGTCATCGCTCGGGACGACCAACCCGGCACCAGCAGCGACGACATCCTGAGCAGCCTGACCATCGATGGACCCGAGATAGAGCACCGGCTTGTGCCGGGCCAGCGCGGCGTACGTTTTCGATGGCACGCAGGTGCCAGTCACGTCCTCGGCCAACGAGACGACATGAACGTCCCCCGCAGCCAGAAGCACGTCGACCTGTTCCTTGGGGACCTGACGCCCAAAGCGCCAATTGGGCAGGGCAGCCGCCTCCGGTGCGCGGCGGAGGCGCTCCATCTCCACGCCCACCCCCGACACGACGAACAGGACGCCGTCCTCATCAGCGAGACCGGCCGCAGCCTCAACCAACGCCCCGAGCGGATGGTGTGGCGCGGCATGGCCGGAATAGAGCACGACGGTCGTCTCCGGCGTCGCACCCCAACTGCGCCGGACCTCCGCGACCGCCTCCGGATCAGGCGTGCCAGCCGGGGCATCGGCCCACACACGAATCACCTCGGCCGTGCGATGGACCTGGCGCGAGATCCGCTGGGCCATGCAGGAGCCGATGGTCACGATCGTGTCCGCCTGACGCAACGCGAGCTGGTCGACCACCCGACGGGCATGGGCCTCCAGCGCCCACGGCGCCCGTTGCAATTTCTGATCCTGGAAGTCGTCCATGACCCAGGAGATGGTGTGGAGCCTGCGACGCCTGCGGAACCGCGCCAGGACCGGGGCCAGCCCGATCCCGGTCGGGTAGTCGACTGACACAATCACCTGCGGCAGATCCGGCTGGCGACGCAGGGCGACGGCGGTCTCCGCGATGAACCTGCCCTCGGCGACTTGATCACGGACTTTGCCCAGGGCATAACGCACCTGGGCGAGCCACCCGCCGGTGACAGGTCGGACGCGATGCGGGTGGGTGCGGTCGTCCATGCCGTGCACGGACGTTGCGATCCCATCGGCCCGCAGACGGTCAGCCAACTCATGCACGACCCGGGCGGTCGCGTCCGCCGGGCGATTGGCGCCTTTATAGAGAAAGACAACCTGGGCCGCCAGCACCCCATCCAATTCCGTATGCATCCCGGTCATCGTAAGCGCAGAAGTCCGCAGTCCCCCAACGGCGCGCAGATGGAATGCGACGCGTTCGCATCGTGGTAAGGGTGGCGCAGAACACCGAAGCGGACGACGGTTCAGATCTCCCGGAAGGGCTCGAACTCGGCGGCCACCTCCGGGTGGACCCGGGCCACGATGCGTGTGCCCTCGGCGGTGTGTTCGGTGGTGACGAACTCCCCGGAGCGGTGCACTTTGTCGAGCAGGTCACCCCGGCTGTAGGGCACCAACGCGCGAATCTCCACCTCCGGGCGCGGCAGGCGGCTCTCGACGACGGACCGGAGCTCCTCGATGCCCTCGCCGGTGCGGGCGGAGATCACCACCGCCTCAGGGAACCGCGTGCGGAGCAACTGGAGGTTCTCCGCCGACGCCCGATCGGCCTTGTTGATCACGAGCAGTTCGGGGTTGTCCCCGGCGCCGATGTCGTTGAGGACAGTCCGCACTGCGGAGATCTGCCCCAGCGGGTCAGCGTCGGCCCCATCGACGACATGCACCAGCAGGTCGGCGTCGGCCGATTCCTCCAAGGTCGACGCGAAGGCCTCCACCAGGTCGTGCGGGAGGTGTCGCACGAAACCGACGGTGTCGGTCAACGTATAGAACCGACCATCTGCGGTCTCGGTGCGTCGGGTGGTGGGGTCCAGGGTGGCGAACAGGGCGTTCTCGACGAGTACGCCGGCCCCGGTCAGTCGATTCAACAACGAGGACTTGCCCGCATTGGTGTAGCCCACGATCGCCACTGACGGCACTCGATGCCGGCGACGCTCTGCCCGCTTGGTCTCGCGCGTGGCATCCATGGCCCGCAGCTTCGCCCGCAG
>JAUNUL010000199.1:4194-5698 GCA_030538175.1 Propionibacteriaceae bacterium
GCGATCCGGGAATGGATCCGGCGACGATCGGTCTCGAGCTTGGTTTCACCAGGGCCGCGGCCGCCGATGCCTGCGCCGCCAGCGGTCTGACCGCCGGCCTGTCGCGACAGATTGCCACCCCAGCCGCGCAGGCGCTGTTTGAGGTAGTTGAGCTGGGCGAGTTCCACCTGTGTCTTGCCCTCCACCGACTTGGCGTGCTGGGCGAAGATGTCGAGGATGAGGCTGGTCCGGTCGATGACCTTGACCTTGATCTCGTCCTCAAGGTTGCGGAGCTGTGCGGGGCTGAGTTCGCCATCACAGATCACCGTATCGGCGCCGGTGGCGATCACGACCTCGCGCACCTCGGCGACCTTGCCCCGGCCGATGAAGGTTGCGGGGTCGGGCTTCGAGCGACGCTGGACCAGGCCCTCGAGCACCTGCGAGCCGGCGGTCTCGGCAAGCTGTTTCAGCTCCGCCATGGCGTTGTCGGCGTCCTCCTGGGTGCCCGAGGTCCACACTGACACCAGGACGACGCGCTCGAGCAGGAGCTGGCGGTATTCGACCTCGGTGACGTCGTCGAGTTCGGTCGACATCCCCGCGACGCGGCGCAGGGAGTGGCGCTCGGCGCGCTCAAGTTGGTCCCCGTCATAGTCGACCTCGTCGGGGTCGTCGGGCCAAGGGTCATCATCGACCGCATCGAGATCGAACTCGCTGCTGTCGAGGTCATCGTCGACGAGTGAGCCGTCGAGACGTTCGAGGTCGACGGGTTCGTCATCGCGGGGTTCATCGTGAAGGGGTGCTGTCATCGTCGGTCCACCATGCCACGCCGTGGCGGGTGTGGCGAGCGAATAAGCGCAGGGCGAAGGTCTGGTCCGAGGTCAGCGCGGAGCAGGAACCTGCACGTCGCCACGCAACTGCACCACCGCGGGGCCCGTCATCAGGGCGCGCGGGATGACCTCGTCCTGCGCCGCGGCTCCCCCACTGCCCAGAACCCCGGGACCGCCGTCCTGCTCCGGCTCAAGGGAGATGAACACTGTCCCGCCGGGAACATCGACGCGCCAGTCATCCCCGCCCAGGGCACGCCGGGCAGCAGCTGCGACAGCGACCGTGCCGGTGCCACAGGACCGGGTCTCCCCCACTCCGCGTTCGAAGACGCGCATCCGCACGTGGCCGGGACCGATGACTTGGACGAACTCGACGTTGACGCCTTCGGGGAACACCTCGGGATCGAATTCCGGTCCCGAGGTCAGGTCCAACGGGGCGACATCGTCGACGAAGGTCACCGCGTGGGGGTTGCCCACGTCGACCTTGGTGGCCGGGCCGGGCACCCCGCCCAGGGTGACCGTGGTCGGTGCAGTTGTGACGATCACGCGCCCCATGTCCACCTGCACCTGACCATCGTGCAGGAGGGTGACGTGCTTCAGCCCCGCCCTGGTGGCCACCGGAATCTCGGGCCCGTTCGCCAGGCCCTCGTCGATCAGATAGCGCGCGAACACCCGCACGCCGTTGCCGCACATCTCCGACA
>JAUNUL010000200.1 GCA_030538175.1 Propionibacteriaceae bacterium
CCGAATGGTCCGGGCACACCGACGCTGCGCCCCTTGAGATCGGCGGCCGACTGGATCGGGGAGTCCTGCGGCACAACGAGGACCACCGGGTATTCCTGGTAATAGGTCGCCACGCTGACCAGCGGCACGCCTTGGGAGCGGGCCTGCATGAACTCCGCGCCGCCGGCGTACACCATGTCCTCCTGGCCCGCCTGAATCGCACCGAAGAGCTGCTCATTCGCACCATGATGGCGCAGAGTGACGTCCAACCCGGCGTCAGTGAAATAGCCCTTTTCCGCGGCCACATAGAACGGGGCGAATTGGATGTCCGGCGTATAGGTCAGGCCGAGGGTGAACTTCTGCGTGGCCTGGGTCGAGCCGCCCGGGCTGGTGCCCGACGGCTGTTGCTGACAGGCCACCACGCCGAAACCGGCGGTGACCAGACCGGCAGCAGTGAGGGTGCGGAGGAAGTGACGGCGGTTCATGCGACTCCTGATTCGAGGGTGTACGCGCGGGGGTCCCGCGGGCTGGGGGCGGTGCCGGGTGCGGACGGGCGGAGCGAGGTCACGGGGGCGAAGGTGTCCCGATCCAGAACCGTGGGGGCGTTATCGGACGGCTCAACCTCGACGATTGCGGGCGCCTGCCTGCCGCGAGTAGTGCGACGGTCGGCGACGGGGCGCAATGGGTCGGTGAGCGCTTCGATGACGAGCATCGCCATATAGATGACGATCGCGATCAGGCAGAGCATGACGAGCGTGGCGAACAACCCTGTGGTGTCCACGGACGCCGCCTGCACCGAGAGGACCATGCCAAGGCCATGACCGCCCATGACGAACTCGCCCACAACAGCACCGGTCACCGACAGCGTGAACCCGTTACGGAGGCCGGTGAGCACGGCCGGCAGCGCCAGCGGCCACTCGATGAACCGCAGCATCGCGAGCCCATTCGCACCGTCGAGTTGGGCAGCTTCGAGGACTTCTGGGTCGATGGTCCGCAGGCCCAGGACCGTCGCCAGCACGACCGGGAAAAACACCAGCAACGCGCACAGCAACATGATGGGCAACAGACCATAACCGACCCAGATGACCAGCAGCGGCGCGATGGCGATGGCGGGGACGGCTTGGGAAGCAGCGAGGTAGGGCGAGACCGCCGCCTCGGCGAGCCGCGCCCGCGCAATCAGATACCCCATGGGCAGGGCGACGAGCATCGCCAACAGACAACCCAGCAGGGCCTCGAGGATGGTGATCCCGGCGTACTGCAACAAGGCACCCGAGGCGAAGTCCGTGGCGAACCGGGTGAAGACCTTCACGGGCGGGGGCAAGAGTGTGGGTGCCACCATCCCGGCGGCGGTCACCGCCTGCCAGGCCAACAGGACAACCGCGCCGAGGGCGAGCGGGGCCACCACGCGCACCGATCGCCGCGTCCGCGGATGGGTGTTCCGATCCGACATCCTGCTCCCCTCGCCGTGCGCGCCGGGGTCAGGACGGATGTGGATACGACGGAAGCGATACGCCAATAACGCCGCCATGGCGATGAGCATGCGGTCGATGACCAGCACGCCCTTGGCGTACAACAAACGTCGCGTGCGCCTCCCATCCGGACTTTAACCGTCGGTACCGGAATTGCCTGGCACGAGCCAGACTCACCGGTTCAACCAACCCCTTGCGGGATTGGGTCGCGGACTATACCGCCGGTTCGGACTTTCACCGACCCCGGAGCACTTGTTTGCTGGCACCAGCATATCCCGCTGCACCGGGGCATGCACCCCGGGAGTTCCACGGGGTGGGAGAACCACATGATCACAGCGCTGACACGACGTCCGTGTGCGTGAAGTCCTCACCGACGAACAGCAAGGGCTCACCAGTGACCACGGAAAGGGCATAGGCGAAGCAATCGCCGAAGTTCAACCTGGCCGGCGACCCCGACCCCCGCCCGAAACGCCGATAGGCGACACGAGCAATGCGGGCCTGCTGCTCGGTCACCGGCTGCAGCGTGATCCCGAGAACCTCGACCAACTCGTCGAGACGCGCACCATGTGACGTCGACCGCGCGTCGGCGACGATCCCGACTTCCAACCACGACGCCACCGACATCCGAAGTGGCCCTTTCGCAGCAGCCAACATGATGGCGCCAGCCTTGGGCTCGCGCTCGAGAATGGCCATGATCGCGGATGAATCGACGATCACTGAGGCAACCCGGAGGCATCGTCGAACAGGTCCTCCACGGCCCGGATCTCGCGATCGGCGTCGCCCGGGGTCTGCCTGTAGGCCCGGGCCACCTCCCACACCAGATCAACCCGGGACTGGAGCCCGGCCGCCTCCGGGTCGACGTCATGGGCCTCAAGCAAACACTCGAGGGCCTCCTCGATCGCTCCGGTTTGGGTCTTCCCTGTCCCCTGAGCAGCACGCTTGGCGAGCGCGTGAACCCGCTCGTTCTTGATATTCAACCCCATGGGCAGAAGTCTACCTCCTGCCCTTGGTCTCGGGGTAGATCAGAAGTAGTACGGGAAACGTGACCAGTCCGGGTCCCGCTTCTCCAGGAACGAGTCCCGACCCTCCACCGCTTCATCGGTCATGTACGCCAACCGCGTCGTCTCGCCAGCGAACACCTGCTGACCCACGAGCCCGTCGTCGATGGCATTGAAGGCAAATTTCAGCATTCGCTGGGCCGTCGGGGACTTGCCGCAGATCTTGGCGGCCCATTCCAGTGCGGTGATTTCCAGCTCGTCGTGCGGCACAACCTTGTTCACCATGCCCATGCGATAGGCATCCTCAGCGGAATATTCATCGCCCAGGAAGAAGATCTCGCGGGCAAATTTCTGCCCGACCTGGCGCGCGAGGTAGGCCGAGCCATAGCCCGCATCGAACGAGCCCACATCGGCATCGGTCTGCTTGAACTTTGCATGCTCGGCGCTGGCCAGCGACAGGTCGCTGACGACGTGCAGTGAGTGCCCGCCCCCAGCGGCCCAGCCGTTGACGAGCGCGATGACGACCTTCGGCATGAAGCGGATCAGTCGCTGCACCTCAAGGATGTGCAGCCGCCCGGCCCGGGCCTGGTCCAGCGTGTCGGCGGTCTCACCCAGGGCGGGGCGACCCTGGTCGTCGGCCTGGGCGTACTGATAACCCGAACGACCGCGAATCCGCTGATCCCCACCCGAGCAGAACGACCAGACCCCGTCCTTGGGCGCGGGGCCGTTGCCGGTGAGCAGGACGCATCCGATATCCGGGCTCATCCGGGCGTGGTCGAGCGCGGTATAGAGCTCATCGACCGTGTGCGGACGGAACGCGTTGCGCACCTCAGGACGGTCGAAGGCGATGCGGACCGCGGGCACGCCCTTGGCGCGGTGATAGGTGATGTCAGTGAAGTCGAACCCGTCAACGGGTTCCCAATGCTCGGGATAGAAGGTCACCGGACTAGATATATCCCGTCCCGTCTGGGGGCAGCTAGTCCGGGTCGTCCTCGGTCCGGACGTCCATCGACTGATTGCCGTGGGCGAGGTTGTTGAGCATCGTCACGCTGGAGGTGTCCACGTGGATGCCGTCCCCGCGGTTGCCGACAGCCTCGTTGCTCTCCAGGTGGGCTTCTTCGACTTCCTTGCCGACGAAGATGCCATCGGCGTTGTTGGTGACGACATTGCGGACAATCGCGACGCCGCGGACGTTGTCGAAGGCCCCGATCCCGTGCCGGGCGCTGCCGGTGACCGTGTTCAACTCAACAAAGTTGCGGGTCGTGTATCCGCCGATCGAGATCCCCCAGTTCGCATCTTGAACGGTATTCCGCGTCACCAGGGTGTTCGTCGTGGCACCCAACCGGATCCCGTCGCGCCCAGAGGCTGTGACCGTGTTGCGTTCGATGGTGTGATAGCCGCCGCCACCGACGTTGATCCCGCGATCGACCGCGTTGACGGTCAGCCCGGAGACCCCCACGCGCATCGACTGCAGCACATCGACACCCCGATCGAACCCGGCGATCGACCCGTTGCGAACTACCACGTGGTGTTGGCTGTCGATGCGCACGCCGACCCGTCCGCCCGTGCCGTCACCACTGATCGTGAAGCCGCCCAGGTCGAGGACCACCGGCTCACCCTCGGTCCCGCTGGCCCCGATCGTGAGGCCATCACCGCTCGCGCAGTCCAGGTCATGGGTCAGTTGGGCGCTCGCCGTGATGACGGTGCCACAGGTCACCTCATCAGCCGCATGCGCCGGCAGCGCCCACGCACCCCCTGGGCCGAGGGTGGCCACCAGGACCAACGCTCGAAGTCGCACTGACACCTCCAAATTTTAACTCCACTGATCCCAGCAGGGCAAAAACCTGAACGCAAGCCATGAATTTCTTATGTGGACGGAACTCTCCGGTCCAGACAGGCAGAATGCGTACTGTGCGCACCCGTCCTTCCATCCTGCATCTGGATCTGGACGCATTCTTCGCAGCGGTCGAACAGCGCGACAAGCCATCGTTGCGTGGAAAGCCTGTCATCGTGGGCGGGATCGGTCAGCGCGGGGTCGTCGCCACGGCCTCCTATGAGGCGCGGGTGTTCGGCGTACGCTCCGCGATGCCCACCCATGAAGCGCGCCGACGCTGCCCCCATGCGGCATTCCTCGCCGCCCGCTTCGGGGCCTATCGCGCGGCGAGCGAGCAGGTGATGGCAGCACTCCGCTCCCTCTCGCCCCTGGTTGAGCCGCTGTCCCTGGACGAGGCGTTCGTGGACCTCGCCGCCAGCCCGCACGACCTGGATTTCAGTACGCCAGCGCTGACGACCCTCGTCACCGAACTGAAAGCCGAGGTCGGCCGGCGCACTGGTGGCCTCACCGCGTCGGTCGGGATCGGCTCCTCGAAGTTCATGGCGAAGCTCGCCACCGAGCTCGACAAGCCGGACGGACTGCGCATCGTTGACCCGGGCAGCGAGGTCGCGCTCATCGCGCCCCTCTCGGTCCGGGTCATCCCCGGGGTTGGGCCCGCGACCGGGGAGCGGCTGGCGAAGCTGGGCGTACGCACGGTCGCCGACCTGCAGGCACTCAAGCAGGCTGAGCTGATCCGCGAGCTCGGGAAGGCCGCCGGGAGCACGTTGCACGAGCTGGCGTACGCCCGGGATGACCGACCGGTGATCGCCGAGCGAGAGGCCAAATCGATCTCGGTCGAGGACACGTTCGAACACGACGAACGGGACCCGCACGTCCTGGCAGCGCTGTTGGACCGCGACGCCGCACAGGTCGCAGCGCGGGTGCAGGCGGGTGGGCTGTTCGCGCGCACCGTGACGATCAAAGTACGCCGACCGGACTTCACCACCTGGACCCGCTCACGCACCCTCGACGGCGCGACGGATCACGCCGCGGTCATCGCACGAGTGGCCAAGGACCTGCTGACCGGGCTCGATGTGCGAGAGGGGGTACGCCTCATCGGCGTCGGCGTCGCGGGACTGACCCGGGTTGCCCAGGAGGAACTCTTTCCGGCCACCGACCCGCCACCCGACGACCCGGGTTCGATCGACACCCCACCGACGGCCGGCGCAGCCGGTCCGGCACCCGCCCGCAATGCAGCGACGACCTGGCTGCCCGGAGCAGACGTGACCCATGACGACCACGGAGACGGGTGGGTATGGGGTGCCGGCCTGGGTCGGGTCACCGTGC
>JAUNUL010000201.1:0-5292 GCA_030538175.1 Propionibacteriaceae bacterium
GTGTCGTAGCCGGTGCCCCAGCGCAGCGCGATGTCGACCTCGAGATCCCGCTCCACATCGGTCGGGGTCAGCGACCCACTCAACTCGTCGAGCATCGGCACGGTCTCGGTGAACCGGTCGGTGCCCTGCAGGCGGATGGTGTCGGTGATCCCTTGATCGGGGGCGAGGAACTCACAGAACTCCGAGATCCCTCCGTCGTGGCGATGCACCTCCTCGGTCGGTTCCTCGCCGCGCTCGTCACGGACGCGAATGGCAAGGCCGGGCACCAAGAAGCTGGTCTGCCGGGCTCGCGCGGTCAGGGCGTCAAGACTCAGTTCTGCACCGGGCAGGAAAATCTGCCGGTCCGGCCAATACCGAACCCGCGTGCCGGTCACGCCCCGCTTGACCTTCCCCAGCCGACTCAACGCACCGCCGGGGGTAAACGTGGCGCCCGGCCCATCGCCGTCGAAGGTGCCCGGGATGCCGTGGCGAAAAGACATGCCCCAGGTCGTCTGATCCCGGTCGATCTCGACATCGAGGCGCGAGGCGAGGGCGTTGACCACCGAGGCGCCGACACCATGCAGACCACCGGTGGCGTTATAGGAGCCGGCCCCGAACTTGCCGCCGGCGTGGAGCTTGGTGAAGACGACCTCGACACCCGAGAGTCCGGTGCGCGGTTCGATGTCGACGGGGATACCGCGAGCGGTGTCGTGGACCGAGATGGACCCATCGTGGCCGAGGACCACATCGATCTCCGTGCCGAACCCACCCAGTGCCTCATCGACCGCGTTGTCGATGATCTCCCACAGGCAATGCATGAGCCCCTTGGTGTCGGTGGACCCGATATACATGGCCGGACGCTTGCGGACCGCCTCGAGGCCTTCGAGCACCAACAGGTGGCGCGCCTCGTAATCCGCGCCCGCGGACGGCTTCTTCGTGTGGGAGGTAGTGGAATCTGACACCCCGCGAGCGTACGTGAGTGTCATCGGATCCGGTTGCTCCTTCCACCCGCGTCGAACACGGTTGAACAACACTTGCCAACGGTGGGGCTCCGCGTACGATGGGCTGTCCAGCCGACCCATCAGCGTTCGGAACCGAATCCACTGGACTTTCGTCGCTGGGACAGTACGCTCAATGCAAGCCCCGGCTCACCCCCGGGAACAAATCCCGTCAATCCTCTGTTCTGACAGATG
The DNA here is from genome assembly GCA_030538175.1 of Propionibacteriaceae bacterium. Taxonomy (GTDB): domain Bacteria; phylum Actinomycetota; class Actinomycetes; order Propionibacteriales; family Propionibacteriaceae; genus Enemella. The sequence continues at coordinate 1,173 of JAUNUL010000201.1, forward strand.
ACGATGGGAGAAAAGGAGGCCACCGTGACCACCACCGTGATCGATACCAGCCTGACGGCGGCTGACCGTTGCGACCGCTGCGGCGCCCAGGCTTATGTGCGTGTGACCCTTGAGAGTGGCTTCGACCTGCTGTTCTGCAATCACCACTCCAAGCAGCATTCCGACAAACTCCGCCAGGTGGCTCTGCATATTCTCGATGAGTCGGCGAAGTTGTCCTGATATCGCGAAATAGCGTTAGCGTTGCGGCCCCTGACGGTTCAGGGGCCGTTCGCAATTCAGTCCCAGCGTGCCGCGACCAATTCGAGCGTGCGGGCCTTTGCTTCCGCGTCGAAGGTGCTGGCGGCGATCATCAATTCCTGTACGCCAGTCTGGGCGACGAACGCCTTGAGTTGTTCAGTCACCTCAGCGGCTTCTCCGAGAAAGCGGGTCCCGGAGTTCTGGGCCAGGACCGACTGTTCCAGGGCGTCGAATTCACGCTTCGCCGCCTCCTCAGGCGAGACGATGGGCCGGCGCTGCCCTGTCCGGGCCTCGATCTGCATGATCCGGGCCGGGCCCGCCAGGAAGTCGGCCTCCTCTGCGGTGTCGGCGGCGATGACGGTCGTGCAGACCATGGCGTAGGGCTCGGCCAGCGCAGCTGACGGCTGGAAACGGGACCGATAGGCCGCCAGCACCTCCACCGGATCGAACGTGCCGAAGTGATGGGCATAGCAGTACGGCAGGCCAAGCAGACCGGCCAGCTGCGCGGCGTACCCGGACGAGCCCAGCAACCACACCTGTGGCTGGGTCTCCCCCGGTGCCGGCGTCGCCGCCAGATGCCGGGCCAAGGACTCAGGCAACCGGTCGTCACCGAACCAGGCGAGGAGTTCCAGCACGTGCTGGGGAAACTCGTCAACGCCCTGCTGCCCGGCATCACGTCGCAGGGCGTGGGCGGTGATCTGATCGGTCCCCGGCGCGCGGCCCAGGCCGAGGTCGATCCGGCCCGGATGCAGTGCCTCGAGCATGGCGAACTGTTCTGCCACCACCAGCGGTGCATGGTTGGGCAGCATCACCCCACCGGACCCGAGGCGGATCCGCTGGGTCTCCGCGGCCATGGCGGCAATCAGCACCGGCGGCGAGGTCGACGCCACGGTCGCCATGTTGTGGTGCTCGGCCACCCAGAACCGCAGATAGCCCGCGGCATCCGCCCGCTTCGCGATCTCGATCGTTCGCCACAGCGCCTGCCCGGATGTGGCGCCCTTGGCGACGTGGGCGAGGTCGAGAACCGACAGCGGAACGGACATCAGGACTCCTTCGGCGACTTCCCCGGCACAGCAAGCGTGCTCCTCATCAGGAACACGTTATAGGGGCCCCACTGGGACATGAGCCAATAGACCCGGTCGTCGGCGCAGAACCACGGGTGCATGAAGCCGCCATAGAGCGCGGGATAGTCCACCCCGGAGGCGACCACCGCACCCTCGGACCAGGGACCGGTGATCCGTTCGGCATGGTGCACGACGATCGCGGCCCGGTCCTCGTCGAGATGCATGGCCAGCCACACCCCGAGGCCCTGGTGATAGATCACCGATAGTTCTCCGACCGGGCCGGGGATCACGCCCGTGGCGCGGGACTGGCGGGGTTGCCAGATGGTCCCGTCCCAGTATTCATAGGCGGATACGCGGGCCACCCGGTCCGGGCGGACCCGTGCCAGGTACGCCGGCCCGTGGCGCCCGTTGGTGGTGCCGAACAGATAGACCCAATCAGCGTCACGGGTGAAGCAGCCCACCTGGAACCGGTCGCGACCGAACACGTTGAGCCAGCGTCCGCGGACCGGCTTGGACCACGTGCGGGCATCATCATGGGACACCGCAATGCCGGCCTGGAACGTCCGCCACTTGCCGCCACCCCGCCAGAACGAGACCGACATCCACTGCACATAATGCACGCCATCGACGGTGATCCCGGTATTGGGAATCAGCGTATGCTCAGGGAATTTCGCTCGGGGCACATTGAGCCGGTTTCGGCGGATGACCTGCGCCGCACCGCCGTGGCGTACGCGGGTGACCGCAGAGTCCAACCGGATTCCCTCGGCTTCGATATCCCTGGTGGTCGAGGCGAACAGGACGTTGGTCCGCCAGTCCGCGGTCGCTGGGCCGGCACCATGGCCGCCCCAGCCCTCGCCATAGGTGTCACCGAACATCACGAACACCCGATCCGCACCATCGGGACCGGGGCCCGCGTCCCAGATCGTGCCGAGATCTGTGGCGGTCACGCCGAAGCGCCGTGCGGTGTCGTTGATCGAATCGGCTCCGGTGAGCTTGCTCTGCAGGACGGTCTCGGTGACCTCCAGCGGCATCGGACGCTCAGTCATGGTTCTCCTCGTCGGCTTCGTCGACGCCCCGCGCTCGACGTCGGCCGACGGACCAGTGCGCTCGTCGACCAGCGGGTCAGGCTACCGCAGACGACGGCATCATCCGGCGCTGTTGCCCAGCACTCCGGCCGCGATGAACGCCACTGCACTCTCGATCGCTGAGTCCACGCAGAGACCTTGTTCCACCAACGGGACGACACCGTTGATCGCTCCCCAAGCCAGGGCTGCGGTGCTGCGTGGATCAGCAGCACCGGCCTCTGCGATGGCCTGCACTAGCGGCGCCATCAGACGACCGTGCAGTTCGTCGAGTCGCTGGCGTTGGTCGGGTGGGAGGTGCTGGACCACGACCTCGTGCTGGGGGCTGTGTCCCGACTGCGCCCCGAGCAGCACCGCCCGCACGATTGCGGCGATCCTGTCCTGGGGCGCCGGTCCAGCCGCGGCAACAGCTTCGTCGAGATCGTGCACGGCGCGCCGGAACAGCTCCTCGACGGCGGCGCCAACGAGATCGGCGGCGGACCCGGCGTACTGATAGACGCTGGTCCGCGCCAGATCCGTGCGCTCGGCCACGGCTGCGGGGGTGACCCCCGAGGGGCCCTCGTCGACCAGGAGATCCACCGCGGCAGCCAACACCTGGCGGGCCTTCATGGCTCGGTGTTCCGCGACGGTGGCGGCTTCGATCTTCGGCACGTTCCCTCCTCCTGCACGCCCATGGGAGCACACCCACTGTGCTCACCCTACCGCGCCCACCAGGGTTACCAACATCGTGTCAGCATGTTATCGTCACGCTGTCGCCAAGATCGGAAGCACCGACTGGGGCATTGGAGCAACTACCCATGTCACACACCGACCACATCGGGGCCACCACCGCTCAGGTCACGAACGTCATGCTGGCGGAGGTCCCGGTCGGACTATCCGGGGAGGCCTCGGGGCTGCACACCATCGTCCGTCAGCTGGGTGCAGCCATGGGTGTCGCACTCCTCGGCGGCCTGCTGATCAGTGTTCTGTCGCACGGCGCCGAAACACGGATGGTTGAGGCTGGAGTGCCGGAGCCGATCCGCGGCCCGGTCGCCACGGCGGTCCACGAGTCGATCGGGCAGGCCATTCCCGCGTTGCGGGCCGATCCCCGCACGTCCGAGGCGGCCGATGCAGCCGCCCAGGCGTTGGTGCACGCGGCCAAGGTATCCACCGGGGTTGCGGCGGGGATCCTCGGGCTGGGCTTCCTGGCCACCCTGGGTTTGGCGAACGTGACGGAGGAGGAGCGCCAGCGTCGCCGCAACGAGACCGAGGACGCCCTGACCGCCCCAGAGCTCACGCCGCGCGCCAGCGAGGGCGGTCACCCGTCGCACTGAGCCGACAGACCATCGGGGTCCCGGTGTCCGTCGTGCCCGCCGCCCCGAGCGGTGAGCAGTACGCGCCCGGGGCGACATTGCGATAGACGCCCTGCTCGTCCGGCGTTGCGAGCACCCTGGGCCGAGTCACCCCGCCAGGTGCTGTGGCAGACGGCGACGCCGCGCCGGGGGCTGCTGCGGACGTGGGCGCCACAGCAGCGGCCGGTATCCGATTGGGCCGCTCGCTGCCGTCGGGCAGTGGCTCGTCCGGGCAATCGGTGAGGATCTCCCCGAGCACGTCCATCTCGATCGTCGTCACCGTCAACTCGTAGCGTTGCTTCACCGCGACCTGTCGGGCGGCGTACGCGCAGTGGGCCGACTCGGCCGGCGGGAGCCACCGGGTCGCATCCCTGCTCGATTTGGCTCGGTTATGCCGGGCCTGGGT
>JAUNUL010000201.1:5302-5597 GCA_030538175.1 Propionibacteriaceae bacterium
AGGACAAGTGGATCGTTGGCGAAATCCTGCCGGCGCTCCGGCGACCAGGTTGCGGCACCCGATGCCCAGGCATTGCCGAGGGACACCACATGATCGATGTCCACCTGGTCGCGGGTGACCGGCACCGCTTCAGCCGAGTATCGGTCGTGCAGGATCCCGGACTCGACGCGACAGTCGTTCGAGTCCGCCCGAAACACGACATCGGTCAGATCGCGGGCCAACGTGTCATTGCGACTGTCGCAGCCATTGCGGTCGAAGTCGAAACCGTTGAAGTTGAACAAGCGAGCGGTATACC
>JAUNUL010000202.1 GCA_030538175.1 Propionibacteriaceae bacterium
CCTCGTCTTCGACAAGTCCCGGATCGCCGGCACCTCGGGGATGTTCCTGCGCACCGAGAAGTCGGTGCTGTTCATCATCCCCTGGCAGCGCTATTGGGTCATCGGGACGACGGACACCGTGTGGGAGCCGGAGCGGCTGCACCCGGTCGCGACCGCCGCGGACATCGACTATGTCCTGGAGCATGCGAACCAGGTGTTGTCGAGCGACCTCACCCGCGACGACATCATCGGCACGTGGGCGGGGCTGCGGCCGCTGGTGCAGCAGACTGCGGCAACGGCGTCGACCAAGGTCTCCCGTGAACACACGGTGAGTGAGGTGGCGCCAGGGCTGACCGTGATCGCGGGTGGCAAGCTGACGACCTATCGGGCGATGGCCGAGGACGCTGTCGACTTCGCGCTCGGTGCCGCGAACGCCCGACAGAATCCGTCGGTCACGGAGCGGACGCCCCTGGTCGGGGGAGCGGGGGTCGAAGCGGCGCGCGCAGACCTGCTGCGGCGCGGCCCGGCACTCGGTTTCGATGAGGCGCGGGTGGAGCATCTGATCGGCCGGTATGGCGCGGAGGTCGGTGACCTGCTGGAGATGATGGTCGAACAGCCCGAGTGGGGGCGTCCGCTGGTTGCGGCACCGGCCTACCTCGGGGTCGAGGTCGCCTTCGCCGTCCTGCGGGAGGGAGCCCTGCATCTGGAGGACATCCTGTTGCACCGGGTTCGCCTCGCGATGGAGACCGTCGACCGGGGGATCTCGGCAGCGCCGGAGATCTGCGCGATCGCTGGCCCGCTGCTGGGCTGGACCGAGGCGGACATCGCGCGAGAGATCGCTGCCTGGCAGGCCCGGGCAGACGCGGTCGCAGCAGCTCAGGCTGAGGCGGATGATGCGTCCGCGGCCCGGGCGCGTGGATCGGTTGAGGATCTGATTCCCGTCCGCCGCGACATCTGACGGCCAGTCGAGCACCTGAGAACGAAACAGCCCCCGGCCGTGTGGCCGGGGGCTGTTCTGTGAGTCAGCGCAGGATCACTGCGGGGTGGCTCACTGGGTCGAGCGGGCGATGAGGACCGCCATCTTCGGGTTGTGACGTGCGACCTGCTCGGCGAGCTCTGCCTTGGCGCGCTGGCCACCCTCTTCGGTGTTGAGGATGATCAGGTCGGCATGCAGCTGGTCCGCCAGATCGACGACCGCGCCGCCGCGGCCGAACGAGGTCGCGGTGAGCACCTGGCCGGTGGTCGGGATGCCCTCGGTGGTGGTGCGGTCAACATAGTCCTGCAGGTTGGCGACGTGCTTCGGGTCGATGACCGTGTCGTTGTCGCTGACCTCGCCGGCGATGACCAGCTCGGGGGCGAGATAGACCAGGTGGACCTTTTTGCCGGTGAGGGACACGAACTCGCTGACCCGCTGGCGGGTGAGCTCGTTGCCGGTCTCGTCGACGACGACCATGATCGTGTCATAGAGGCGGTTGCCCGTGACGGCCGGCAGATCGGCGGCGACGGCATGCGCAGCGGTGGACGGATCCAGCTGCTCTGCGACGGCCTCAACCTTGGGCTTGGGCAGCAGCAGGGTCAGGACCATCGCGAACAGGGCGATGCCAGCGAGGACATAGAAGATGTTCTCGATGTTGGCGGCGAAGGTCGCGGCCAGGATGCCACCGATGATCGGGCCGAGCACGCCACCCAGGCGGCCGAAGCCACCGGTCCAGGCGACGCCGGCAGCGCGAACGTTGGTGCGGTAATAGTTGGCGGCCATCGCATAGATCAGCGACTGGACACCGGAGGTGCCGACGCCGACCAGGATGATCGTCAACCACAGCAGGGCGATCGTCATGCCCGGGACACCCTGGGCGATGGCGCCGGCCTTCTGCTCGGCCGCGGTCGGGATGTTGATGCCGGAGACGAGCAGGCCGATGGCGCCGATCGCGAGGACACCGACGACGAAGCCGATGGCGACGACGCGCTGCGGGCTGAACTTGTCAGCGAAGCGTGAGCCGAACAGGGTGCCCGCCATGGCGCCACCGTTGAGGACCAGGAGCAGCGCGAGGCTGACCTTCGGGCCCACGACGCCCTGCATGATGCGGGGCAGCCAGGTGTTGAGGGTGTAGACGAGCAGCAGACAGGACGCCGAGATCAGGCCGATGAGGATCGTCGAGACGAAATAGGAGCCGAACAGGCCGGCCCAACCGGAGCGGGAGTCGCTCGCCTTGGCGCCAGCAGGCGGGGCGGGCGGGGCGTCCGGGATCGGCACTCCGGTCTTCTGCGAGATCGCATAAGCCTTGTCCATCTTGCCGCGGGAGGCGAGCCAGGCGATCGACTCGGGCATCTTGAAGATGGCCAGCGGGAGGATGGTGACCAGCGGCAGGGCGCCGATGATGAAGAGGATCATGAACGCGCGGCGCTGATCAGCAATGTCGGCGGTCATCGCGGGCAGGACGTTCATGGCGATGAGGGCGGACACCAGGGAGCCCATCGGGACACCGGTGTACACGAACGCGGTGGCGAGGTTCTTCTTCCCGGGCGGGGCGAACTCGGCCACGATGGCACCGGTGATGCCGACGAGGGCGCCAACGCCGAGGCCGGTCAGGAAGCGCCAGATGCTGAACATGGTGATCGTGGTCGCCAGCGCGCTGAGCAGCATGCCGATCGAGAACCACGCGAGAGAGCCGAGGACGACCATGCGACGGCCGATGATGTCACCGATGGTGCCGGCGACAAGAGCGCCGATCATCACGCCGATCATGGCGTACGAACCCACGACACCGGCGAGCTGAGCGGTCATCGGGTCGCCGAGAACGGCGTTGCCGGCCTCTCCCAGCATGAACCGCGGCAGGACCGCGCCATAGACCACGAGGTCATAGCCATCGAAGACCAGGCCCATGAAGGCCAAGCCGATGACCCACGCCACCGTGCTGCGGCGCTTCTTTGTCATCTCCGGACTGTCATAGTCCAGAGCAGGTGGTGCAGCAGTTGCCTGCGACATTGTGCCTCCTTGCACATCTAGTCAAAATCCCGGGCGTTCCCGAGCGTCGGGTCCCAGGGTGTCGTGCCTTTGCGTGCCTAGGGTGTCAGGTGCTCATGTCGTGGGCACCCGGAGGAATGCCTAGCGAACACCTCGGACGGCACGTCCGATCCGCACAAGTGACGCTCACACATGCATTTCGCCCGTATTTCCCCCCGTTTTCCCCGCAGTTGGTAGTTTGCCGCCGTTCCGGTGAGCGGCACAAGGACCGTGCTGGCAATGTCCCAAACCGAGACGTATTCGTTGTGCGGCTTATTGGGGTACCCAATTCAGGCCGTGGTATAGGTGTGGAAGGCTGCCGTTATGGACGGGGTGCTGATCCGCCGCGCGGGCCGCGCAGACGCGTTGTTGGTGGCTGCGCTCACGTTGCAGGCCGCGCGCGCCGAGGGGCTCGAGCCGGCCACTGGATTTCTCGATCGGTTCGCTGAGGCGTGGCTGGGTGCCTATGAATTCCACCCCGCCTGGTGGGCCGAGGCCGAGGGGCAGCACGCCGGGATTCTGGTGGCGACGTGGTTCAGGCCGCTGCCCTGGCCCGGTCGGCCGAGTGGGGGGACTCTGCGCACCGAGCGGCTTTTCGTGCGGACGGACCAACCCGGCGTACGCCTCATCGAAACAGCACTGCGCGCGGCCGCTCGGGAATGGGCGACCGCGCGGTCCGTGGCAGAAATCCTGATCGATTAGCGAACGGGGTTGGCTTTAGCGCTCGAGACTGACGGGTCGCCATTGATGGCCGATCAGCGCGAGACCGCCGGCGAGGAAATAGAGCAAGCCAACCGTGACCCAGCCGATCGGGCCCTCCACGGCGATGCCGGTGAATTGGATGATCAGGTTGGCAACATGGGATCCCGCATGGATGCCGACCGCCGGCCACAGCGACCGCAACCGCAGGACCAGCGCCGCGGCGCAGAAACCGAATCCGGTCGGCCAGATGAGATAGAGGAAACGCTCGGTCAGGTTCTGCTGACCACCCGCCGACACGAGGTGGATCACGCCGAAGAACAGAGTCGAGACCAGCAGGGCGACCTTGGGATGTTCGCGCAAGGTCTGCATGAGATAGCCGCGAAACACCAACTCCTCCGGGATCCCCTGCAGGGCGAACGCCTGGGCGAGCTTGGCGATGATCGCCAACACGATCGCGGTCGTGGTCAGCTCGGCCCACGGGATCTCGACAGCTTCCAGGACGCCCAGGCCACGACCGACCAGGGCGAACCCGACGCCGATGACCACGCTGATGCCGAGACCGATGCCGAGCAGTCCCAGGCTGGACCTGGTCCACAACCAGCCGGTCTCCCGCAGGGGGCGACGATCTACAAAGCGCATCAGCAAACCGGCGCCGATGACCACGAAGGCCAGCACCAACAGACAGCCCACCACGTTCTGGGCGGTGCCACCGATCTCCGAATCGCCGAGCAGGCGAAACGGGACCGAGACGAGCAGTGCCAGGGCGTACGCGGCGAGAAACATCAGCAGCATCAGCAGCAGGCGGACGGCGGGGTGGAAACGGGGACCGGCGGGACGGTCAGCGGTCGGGATGGGGGATGTGACCTCGGATGACATGGTTCGAGCCTGAACCCCGGCTGCTCGGGCAACCCCGGCGTCCAGTCACGATCTCGGGAGCTGACCCATGACCGGAGTCACGGGTGGACGACCGCACGGATGCTTAGGATCAGGCATGCTCACGACCCGGCGCGCACGCACCTTGCTTGACGTGTTCGTCGGCCTGCAATTGGCGCTCACCTTCATCTCCGGGGTGATCGTCTTCGCTCAGCACCAGGTGACTGACGCGCTGCTCGGCCTGGCCGGCACCGCGATCGTGCTGCTTGCCTGGGTTCTCTATCGGCGCAAGCTGTTCCGATGGGCGCCGCTGGTGTTACTGGTGGGCGCGACGCTGACGGGGTTCAGCGACACGGGCATGGTGAGCGCGCTATTCACCCTGCTCGCTCTCGCCCTGATCGTGCTCGAGCATGGCAAGCGTGCCGGCACGGTCGCCGGGGGCGCGGTCGTTCTCTGGCTGGCTCTGTTCGTCTGGCTGTTCACTTCCGAGCTGAAGAGTGTGTTGCTGCAGAGCCTCGGCAACGCGATGCTCGTCACACTGGGCCTGATGGTGGGGCTCATGCTGCGTCAGGTCCGCGCGGATCAGCGGGAGAACCGGCGCCTGCTCAACGAGCTGCGAGCCACCACCGACACGGAGAAGGAGCTGATGCTCGCCGATGAGCGGGCTCGCTCCGCCCGTGAGTTGCACGATGGCCTGGGTCATCGGCTGACGTTGATCTCGATGAGTCTGGAGTACGCCCGGCGCGTGCGCAGCCGCGACGATGAGCAGGCATGGTCCGAGGTCGAGAACGCCCAGGTCGAGGCGCGGGATGCGCTGGCGTACATGCGGCGCTGGGTGCGGGCACTCAACCCGCCGCGCGAACCGAATCTCGTCGGCATCGCTGCGCTGGATGCGATCGCCGAGAGCTTCCGCGGGACCGGCCTCAGCGTGCAGGTCGCTCAGAGCGGCGAGGAGGTGGAGCTCGGCAAGGATGCGTCGTTGTTCGCCTATCGACTGGTCCAGGAGGGGCTCACCAA
>JAUNUL010000203.1 GCA_030538175.1 Propionibacteriaceae bacterium
TGCCGTTCCTGCCCGCACTGAGCGCCGAGGTCTCCGAGGGCCCGGCGGGGTCGGACCGATCGACCAGGCGCGCAGTGGTCTTCGCTGCCCAGGCGCTGGTGCCCGCAGCGGCTGACCAACGGCGCGCGATCCTCGCTGCACTGGCGCAGTTGCCGGCTCGGTTCGATCCGGTGGTGAAGGTCCGTGCCTTGGCTGGTGAGCGGCAGGCACACAATGAGGACCTGCCCTATGCGGCGCTCTGGACGGAGATGGAGCAACCGCGTCCGATTTCCTTTGTCGCCGGGTCGATGGCGGCGGCGTTGGCGGATGCGGTCGGATTCGTCACCGTGTCTTCGACGGCGGCGCTGGAGGCGATTGCTGCTGGCGTACCCGCGCTTGTCCTCGACGAGTTCGGCGTCACCGATGAGCTGATCAACACGGTCTTCGCCGGGTCCGGGCTGTTGGGCGGCCTCGACCGGCTGATCGCGGGCGACTTCGCCCATCCCCGGACCGACTGGCTGCACGACAACTATTTCCACCCACGCGCTGACGACACGTGGGTGCAGCTTCTGACCGACGCGGTACGCAGCCGTCACGCGGCAGCGGTGCCGGCGACCCCTCATCGCGCAGAGGCGCCACAGAGCCTGCCCACCCGCGCCCGCCGCCTCCTGCGGGTGCTGCCGCCTGGCTGGGTCTGGCAGGCCGTACGCCGGGTCAGGCGTTCGAGCGGCTGATCTCGTCGCTCGCGTCGCGGGCTCCCGCGTGCGCGGCGGCCACCCGATCGCAGAGTTCGCGGACGGCACCGGCACCGCCCGGGCGGGACAGGATCACCCGGGCTGCCCGCAGGACGTCGGGATGGGCGTCCGCGACGGCGATCGGCCAGCCCACCACGGACATCGGGCCCAGATCGTTGATGTCGTTGCCCACATAGGCCGTGCGCGCGGGGTCGACCTCGTTCTCGGTGAGCCAGTCGAGCACGGCGGCGCGCTTGTCGGTGATGGCCTGCATCACCTCGACGCCGAGCTTGGCGGCCCGTGCGGTGACCACCCGATTCCTCTCCCGCGAGCAGATGAGGAACGGGATCCCGGCCTTGCGCAGCACCGAGACACCCATTCCATCGCTGCGGGAGACCCGGACGGTCTCCCGGCCGTGCTCATCGACGTACGCCGTGTCGGCGGTGTGGACGCCATCGAAGTCGGTGATCACCGCATCCACATCGATGGCTTCACCGTCGTTGGCGCCCGCGGTCGGCTGGTCGAGCACCCCGGCGAACGCATCGGCGAGTGCGAGTTCCTCGGCCGTGTCGATCTCCAGCGAAGCAAGTTCGGAGACGGGGACCACCCGGGTGGTGCCGAAGAATCGATGCTTCGCAGTCCGGAAGCCGGCGACCGTCATGACATAGAACGCACCGGTCTCCCGATAGTCCGGGCGGCGGTCCTGGCGCCGGGGCCGATAGTCGGCCGAGTGGTTCTGGCCGGTCATTGCTCCGGATCCGGGAGCGCTGTCGGGGTCGGCGTCCCGCCACAGGAACTCATAGGTCTCGATCCCCGAGAACGCCGAGTCGGCGGCACCGGAGGCGACCAGGTCGACACCGGCATCCAGATCCTGTGGCCGGATGAACGGCGACGTGCACTGCACGAACACGAGGATCTCCGGATCGATCCCGCGGCCGACGAGGTCGTCGAGCCCATGGAGCAGGGCGGACTCGCTGGAGGCGGTGTGCCCGGCGAGCTCGGCTGGTCGGTCGATGATCTCCGCCCCGGCGGCCCGGGCGGCCGCAGCGATGGCGGCATCGTCGGTGGTGACGAAGATGGCATCGATCCGCCGGGCAGCTCGGCAGGCACGCACCGCGCGGGCCACGAGGGGGATGCCGCCGATCGGGCGGAGGTTCTTGCCGGGGACGCCCTGGGAGCCGCCCCGGGCCGGGATGATCGCGACCGTTCTCACCCGCGCCAGCCTAGCGATCTTGTCCTGCGCCGGCTCATGTGGATGACCTACGATTCCCTCCAAGGGCAGGTCAACGACGACCGATGGAGGCAGCCATGGTCCAGTCCACGGGACAGCAGCGGTGGGCGGCCGCCTGGGAGCGCGCCGTCAGCACGGGCAAGGTCCGCGACCGCGACTTCACCACGTTGTCGGGGGAGACTGTCGAGCCGGTCTATGGTCCGGTCGATGAAGCCGCCGACGAGCGGATGGAGCGCATCGGCTGGCCGGGTGAGTTCCCGTTCACCCGAGGCCTGTACGCGACCGGCTACCGCGGTCGGCCCTGGACGATCCGCCAGTTCGCGGGGTTCGGCAACGCGAAGCAGACCAACGAGCGCTATCGGATGATCCTCGACGCCGGCGGTGGCGGGCTCTCGGTGGCGTTCGACATGCCCACCTTGATGGGCCGCGACTCCGATGATCCCCGGTCGCTGGGTGAGGTCGGCCACTGCGGGGTCGCGATCGATTCGGTGGCGGACATGGAGGTGTTGTTCGATGCGATCGACCTCGGCGCGGTGACCACGTCGATGACGATCTCCGGGCCGGCGATCCCGATCTTCTGCATGTATGTGGTGGCTGCCGAACGCGCCGGCGTCGAGGTGGGCGCGCTGAACGGCACGTTGCAGACCGATATCTACAAGGAGTACATCGCCCAGAAGGAGTGGTTGTTCGCCCCCGAACCCCACCTGCGGTTGATCGGTGACCTGATGGAGTTCACGTCGGCGAAGATGCCGGACTACAAGCCGTTGTCGGTCTCGGGCTATCACATCCGGGAGGCGGGCGCGACGGCGGCGCAGGAGCTGGCGTACACGCTCGCGGACGGCTTCGGCTATGTCGAACTGGGGCTGTCGCGGGGACTCGACATCGACACCTTCGCGCCCGGGCTGAGCTTCTTCTTCGATGCCCACATCGACTTCTTCGAAGAGATTGCGAAGTTCCGTGCGGCGAGGCGGATCTGGGCGCGCTGGATGCGGGACCGGTTCGGAGCCAAGACCGAGCGAGCCCAGTGGCTGCGCTTCCACACCCAGACGGCCGGGGTATCGCTGACGGCCCAGCAGCCCTACAACAACGTCGTGCGGACCGCGGTCGAGGCGCTGGCCGCGGTGCTCGGCGGGACAAACTCGCTGCACACCAACGCCCTCGATGAGACGTTGGCGCTGCCGAGCGAACAGGCCGCGGAGATCGCCCTGCGGACGCAGCAGGTGCTCGCTGAGGAAACCGGGGTCATCAACGTGGCCGACCCGCTGGGTGGGTCGTGGTACGTCGAGGCACTTACCGACCGCATCGAAGCCCAAGCCGAGGAGATCTTCACCCGCATCGAGGAACTGGGCGAGCGCACCGGCAGCCATCCGATCGGGCCGATCACCGCGGGTCTGTTGCGGGGGGTCGAGGACGGTTGGTTCAGCGCCGAGATCGCCGAGTCGGCGTACGCCTATCAGGTGCAACTCGAGTCCGGTGCCAAGCGGGTCGTCGGCGTGAACTGTCACACGGGCTCGGTGACGGGCGACCTGGAGATCCTGCGGGTGTCCCACGAGGTCGAGCGGGAACAGGTGCGGGTCCTCGCCGAGCGTCGAGCGGCCCGGGACGAGGCCGCGGTCGCCGGTGCATTGGATGCGCTCGCGATCGCCAGCCGTGGCAACGACAACCTGATCGAACCGATGCTGGCGGCCGCGCGGGCCGAGGCCACGCTGGGGGAGATGTGCGATGTGCTGCGGGCGGAATGGGGCGAGTACACCGAACCGGCTCGATTCTGACCCCACCCGAGCCGGCGTCAGCGCCCGACAACCTTGGAAAGAAGACCCGATGACCGACTGGGATCTGTTGTCCCGCCCTGTGGGGACCCAACAGTTCGTCTATCACGGGGTCGGCACGCTCACCCGTGTCTCCGGTCTGATGAACGACCAGTTGGATCGGTTGGTGACCCATGCCGACCCGACGCACAGGGCTGCGATCGAGCGGGTCCGGGGCGAGTTGGGTCGCCGCGTGACCGCCTTCCGTTCCGGAAAACAGACTGCTGCGTGGTGTCCTGACGTGGCCGGCAAGGAGTTCTGCCTGGCCCGCCACGTGCCGACGTTGTTTGCCGTGATCGAACGGCGATCCGAGTCGGAGCACGACCAGCCGGTGCCGCCCGACATGCCGGTGAACTGGTTCACCCGGGTGACCCACGACGGATGGCAGTTCTGGACCTATGTGTGGGAGACCGGCCGGTTCCACCTCAACCCGCATGTGTTCAACGGTCTCTATGGCGACGAGGCCCGCCTGGAGATGGTCCCGATCACGCTGACCGAGTTCCGCTCCCGCCTGGCCCGTGGGCAACAGGACACCCTGAAAGCAGCTTTCGGCTGGGCGTCAGCCCCGGTGGACCGCTGCGCACCCGAGCTGCTGCTCGATGGCCCGCTGCCGGCGCCGCGGTTCTGATCTAGCCCCGGGCGGGACGGATCATCAGGGAGTCGATATTGGCCTCCGGTGACGCGGTGACAGCAGTGCGCACCGCGGCCGCGACCGATTCCGGGCGCAGGTGTTCGTCCGGGTCGTACTCCCGGCCCTTGCGGGTCTGCAGGGCGACCTGCATGTCGGTGTCCACTCGCCCCGGGTGCACCGAGCAGACCCGGACGCGACCGCGCTTCTCCTCGCGCAGGGCATCGGCGAACGACGTGAGCGCAGCCTTGCTGGCGGCGTACGCGGCACTGCCCGGGGACGGCCGCATGGAGGCGCCGGAGTTGATGCACACGACCAAGCCGCCCGAAGCACGCAAGGCGGGCAGCAGCAGCCGCGTCAGGTGGGCGACCGCGACCACGTTGGTGTGCAGCACCCGTGTCCAGGTGGCTGAGTCCGTCTCAGCGACGGTCGTGCCCTCGGCGATGCCAGCTGAATGCACGAGCACGTCCAACTGATCGATCCCGGCGACTGCGTGGGCGACCGCGTCGGCATCGTCCAGATCGACCGGCCAGGGGAGTGCATCCGGATAGCCCGCCGCGACGTCCGCGCACCGCGCAGCATCCCGGCCCCCGATCAGCAGACGGTGATCGGGGGACAGGACATCAGCGATCGCGCGACCGATCCCACGGGTGGCCCCGGTGATGAGCGCTGTCCGCACGCGCGCCTCAGCCGAGCACGGCGTCGACGACGGCCTTGGCCTCGGCCTGGACCTGGGCAAGATGCTCCGGGCCGCGCAACGACTCGGCATAGATCTTGTATTTGTCCTCGGTCCCCGACGGCCGCGCCGCGAACCATGCGCTGTCGGTGGTGACCTTGAGCCCGCCGATGGCTGCGTTGTTGCCGGGGGCCTCGGTGAGGATCTGGGCGATCTTCTCGCCGCCCAGTTCGGTGGCAGTGACATCGGCCGGCGACAGCTTGCTCAGTCGAGCCTTCTGCTCGCGGTCGGCGTCCGCGTCGATCCGGGCGTACGCCGATGCGCCGTTGCGCGCCTCGATCGCCGCATAGCGCTGGCTGGGGGAGTCGCCGGTGACCGCGAGAATCTCACTCGCCAACAGGGCCAGGATGATGCCGTCCTTGTCGGTGGTCCAGGTGCGGCCGTCGAGGGTGAGGAAGGATGCCCCCGCCGATTCCTCGCCACCGAAACCGATGGAGCCGTCGCTG
>JAUNUL010000204.1 GCA_030538175.1 Propionibacteriaceae bacterium
GTCCGGGTCCAGCCCCGACGGCGTCTCCCCGTGCGTGGCCACACGCGTCGTACGCCCGCGCAGCTGGCGTACCACTCCCCCTACGAGACCCACCGTGACGGCGGACAACGTCAGCAGCGGGGCACCCAGCAACGCAAGCTCCGCAAGACGCGGGCCCAAGCCGGTCAGGCGGGCTGCCCCGAGATCACCCCGCGACAGCACCGCGAGAATGAGCAGGACGACGATGCTGGCCAGCCCCGCGAGGAAGGACAGGCCCGTCACCTCCTCCAATCGGGCAAGCGGGCGGCGGCGCAGGACCACCGTCGCCGCCGCGGCACCAGCGACCACACCAACCAGAAGCCACAGCAGCACCCACTGACTGGGGGCACCAGCCGGCAGGGCACCCAGCACTGGGATCGAGGGGATCAGCCCCAGCTCAGTCGCCGGGGGCGAGACCACCGTGCCATCACCCAGGGTGAACCCCCCACCGAGCACCCAAGAGGTGGCCCAGATGACGAGGTTCGGCCAGAAGGCCGCCTGTGCGATCACCAACTGCAGCATCCCGCCCGGTCCGACACCCAGCCCGTCCACGATCGCCGCGATGCGTGCGTGGTGCAGGACGAGGCTGATCGCCAGCACCGCAGTCCCGCCCGTCAGCGTCACCCAGATCGCCGCAGCCGCGGCCGCTGGGATCACGCGCGCCCACGCGGGCACCACTGACGCCAGCCCGAGGTCGACAACACCGCCGGCACCCCAGAGTGCGCCCACCGACGCCAGGATCGCGGCACCAAGCAGGGCCCGGCCTGCCTGCACCGGCGAGCCGAGCGCGAGGGCCGGCAACGTGACAACCAGGGCGTACGCCACCACCAACAGCCCGAGCAGTCGCAGGAGCCGACCCCGGCCGAGCGGGCCCGCCATCGCGACCCGGTGCACGAAACCGGAGGTGAGCCCACGGCAGAGCAACAGCAACGGCAACGACAACCCCAGGGGAATCAACGTCCAGTGCACATCACCGAGCTGCAGACCACCACCGTGCGCGAGCAGCCACAATTGCGTAGCGGCACCAAAGACGGGACCGGTTTCGCCTGCGAGCTCGGTCAACCAACTCAGGAACACAACCAGACAGACACCGAGCCAGCCAGCAATGGCGGCGCTGACACCGGCCAGAGTCGCCTGCGTCCACGCTGGCAGCACCACGGTGCTCCGAGCAGCGCTGTCGTCCTGCGGCTCGCGGTCGGAGTCAGCGGTCCGGACCTTCAACCGCAAGGGATTGCGAAGGCGCCGCCTGGAGAAATCACTGGACATAACTCTTGGCATCCTCTCCGAAAGTCGGGACGCAGGATCGCCGGACACGCGCGGGCGGGCTAGATTTGACCTCTGACATCGGGGGCACCTTTGCCCCGACTTTTGGGAAAGGAGTGAGCTTGACCAACGACGCGAACGATGATCGTCCTCGGGATGCGGACTCCGCTGCCCGGGATGACGTCTCCACCCCGAACACTTCCGGTGACCGACCATCAGCGGCTCGCGCTCGGGCCGGCTGGTCCGACGCCGATGATGACACCCCCGCCTCGCGGGCACATCCGGAGGTCTCGGCCGCGACGGACAGCTCATCGCCTATCAAGGGCACCCCGACCCCTGGTCACCCGAACCCGACCGGCCGCCGCGAGGATGCGCCGTCATTCGTGGCGCGCCCGTTGGGTGGCACCACCCCCAAGGCGACCAACGAACCACCCCAGGCCCCGACCGGTGCAGGCAGTTCACCGACCGTGCCCAAGCCCGTGGATGACTCCCCCCGCTCGGTGCCCCCCGAGACCGCGGGGACCACTCCGTCGGCGCCAGCAGCATCCCCGACCCCGAGCGGTCCCGAGTTCACGTCGCCGACCGCCGAGGCGGACGATGTCGACGACCGGCCGGACAATCCCTTTGCGCCAAAGCCCGAAGAGTCAGTGCGCAAGCCGCTGTGGCAATCCCGGCGCAAGCCCGCAGACGACGAGACGGTCGGCAAACGGGCGGCCACCCGTCAGCGCGCGGGCTTCCCGGCCCTGCCCGGCCTGGGCGGACGATCCAAGCAGGGAGCCGACACCGGCCGGGCGCCGCTGGGCAGCCGGAACATCATCGCCTTGGCCGTGACCGCCGTCGCCCTGGTCGCTGTGGTGGCCCTCATTGCCAGCACGGCAGTGTGGTGGTTCAGCCGCGACACCACGGCGAGCGGCGACCCGTCCGAGGATCCGAATGCGACCCCAGGCCCCGTGCTCAGCGCGGACATGATGCTGACGCCGGAGATGGCGACCCTCATCGATCCGACGCGGAAATGGACCCAGACGCTCGATCAAGCCGGGGTCAACGACTCCTCGCCGAACATCGCCTGCGTTGGCCCGCTGGCGGCCGACCAGCCGATTCCGGAGATCACGCAGCTGCGCGGGCTCACAGCTGGCGGCACCGACCGCACCGCGGCCCTGCATCGGGCGGACGCGTACGCCACCAACGAGGAAGCACAGAAGGTCTTCGAGTTCCGCAGTGCGGAGTTGGGCTCCTGCACTGATACCCCGCTCTATGTCGAAAAGGGTCTGGACGTCACCGGTCTCGGTGACCAGGCCTTGGGTGTGCGGTTGGTTCTGCATGAGGCCAAGCCCGAATATCACTCCGTGCTGTTGGTGCGCACCGGCAAGGTGGTCGCCCTGTTGGATGTCGCCCGCGTGGGCGAGCCGGTGAATATGGAGGCACAGGTCAGGGCCCTCGGTCAGTCCGTTGACCGCCAGTGTGGTCCGGCCGTGGGCCTGTGCACCGCACCCACCACCTCGGTGAAGATCGGCGTGCCTCCGGCCGGCGGCGCCCAACCCGGGCTCCTCACCTCCGGCGATATCCCGCGGATCTCCGCCGGCACGGGCACCTGGCGTGGCAATCCCCCGGCGGCGCGCGTGGACGTGCAGGATGGCTCGAGCTGTGAGGCCGTCGACTTCGCCAGCGTCGGCGGCACGGGCGTGACCCGACAGCAGCGCACCTATCTCCTGCGCAACGATCCGGCCGCCCCGCCGCAGTTCGGCATCGACCAGGTCGTGCTGACCATGGGCTCGGCAGAGGACGCAACCAACCTGGTGAACCAGATCAACGGCAACATGACCAGCTGCAACACCCGGACGTTGACCTCGCAGATGTCCAAGGAGGCGCCGCTCATCACCCCCGGTCAGGATGGCGTGGAGATCCGCGGGCATTGGTACATCGTGCAGTCGAAGGTGGACGCCGCGTCCATGCAGATCTATCGCGTGGGCCTGTTCAGCGCCGGCAACAAGTTCATCTATCTGCGGTCCAACCCCACCGCAACCTTCGACTTCACCGATGAAGCCTGGATCGGCGTGAACCTGCGTGCAGGCGAGCGCATCACCCAGCTCAAGGAGTGACGCGCATCGCGTGATCATGGGGCGCCGAGCCGGCGTACCAACACGAAAACCCCGGACTACGCTGTCCGGGGTTTCGTGTCTTATAGTACGCCGCCCTCAATCATGAGGGCAAACTCGATCAGCCCGCGAGAGAACCCATGATCTCGCGCATGAGCGCCGCCGCCTCCGAGGGGGTCTTGCCCACCTTGACGCCGGCCGCCTCCAGGGCCTCCTGCTTGGCGGCCGCGGTGCCGGACGAACCGGACACGATCGCACCCGCGTGACCCATCGTCTTGCCCTCGGGCGCGGTGAACCCGGCCACGTAGCCAACGACCGGCTTGGTGACGTTCTCAGCGATGTACGCCGCCGCACGCTCCTCCGCGTCTCCACCGATCTCGCCGATCATGACGATCGCGTCGGTCTCGGGGTCATCCTGGAAGGCCTGCAGGCAGTCGATGTGCGTGGTGCCGATGACGGGGTCGCCACCGATGCCAACGGCGGTGGAGAACCCGAAGTCCCGCAGCTCGTACATCATCTGATAGGTCAACGTGCCCGACTTCGACACCAGGCCAATGCGACCCGGGTTCGGGGCAATGTCGGCCGGGATGATGCCGGCATTCGACTTGCCCGGGGAGATGATGCCGGGACAGTTCGGACCGATGAGACGGGTCTTGGTGCCCTTGGTCAGGCCGAAGAACTCGGAGGTGTCCTTGACCGCGACGCCTTCGGTGATGCAGACCACCAGCGGCATCTCGGCTTCGATCGCCTCGACCACGGCTGCCTTGGTGAACTGTGCCGGGACGAAGACCACGGACACGTTCGCGCCCGTGGCAGCCATGGCCTCGGCGACGGAGCCGAAGACCGGGACGGTGACGCCCTCGGGGAACTCGACCTCGGTGCCGGCCTTGCGCGGGTTGACGCCACCGACGACCTGGGTGCCCGAGGCGAGCATGCGCGTGGTGTGCTTCATGCCCTCGGATCCGGTCATGCCCTGGACGATGATCTTGGAGTCAGCGTTGAGAAAGATTGCCATCTTTGTCGTCGTCCCTTCAGTTTGCCTGGTCGGCGAGTTCGGCAACCCGACGGGCTGCGGCGTCCATGGTGTCCACGCGCTCCAGCAGCGGCAGGCCGGCTTCGTCGAGGATCTTGCGGCCGAGTTCGGCGTTGTTGCCGTCGAGGCGGACCACCAGCGGCTTCGGCTCCTTGCCGTGCCCGCTGAGAATCCCGTACGCCTGCACGATGCCGTTGGCCACTGCGTCGCACGCGGTGATGCCACCGAAGACGTTCACCAGCACAGCCTTGACCTGCGCATCCTCGAAGATGACGTCCAGGCCGGCGGCCATGACTTCGGCGTTGGCGCCGCCACCGATGTCGAGGAAGTTGGCGGGAGTGGGCTTGCTCGGGAATTCCTCACCCGCGTACGCCACGACGTCGAGGGTGGACATAACCAAGCCCGCGCCGTTGCCGATGATGCCGACGTTGCCGTCGAGCTTGACGTAGTTCAGACCGCGCTCCTGGGCGAGGACCTCCAGCGGGTCGGTCGCCGCGATGTCCTGCAGCTCCGCGTGCTCGGGGTGGCGGAAGGCGGCATTGTCGTCGAGGGTGACCTTGCCGTCGAGTGCCACGATCTTGCCATCGCCGGTCTTCACCAACGGGTTGACCTCAACCAGGGTCGCATCCTCGGCCTGATAGACCTGACCGAGCTTCATCAGCACCTCGGCGATCTGGTCGCGGTCCTCCTCGCGGAAGTTCGCTGCGGCGACGATCTCATCGGCCTTGGCGCGATCGATCCCGACCAGCGGGTCGACGTTTACCTTGGCCAGCGCCTCGGGGCGCTCTTCGGCGAGCTGCTCGATGTCCATGCCGCCCTCAACGGAGCACATGGCCAAATAGGACCGGTTGGCCCGATCCAGCAGGAGCGAGAAATAGTATTCCTCGGCAATATCGGCACCTTCCGCAATCATGACGCGGCGCACCGTATGACCCTTGATATCCATGCCGAGGATTTCCCCGGCCTTCTCCGCAGCCTCAGCCGGGCTCTTGGCGATCTTCACGCCACCCGCCTTGCCGCGCCCGCCGGTCTTGACCTGGGCCTTCACGACCACGACGGGAGTGCCGAGTTGCTCGGCTGCAGCGCCGGCCTCTTCAGCAGTAGTAACAGTTATACCCCGGAGCACCGGGACGCC
>JAUNUL010000205.1 GCA_030538175.1 Propionibacteriaceae bacterium
AGCCCAGGCTGTGCGGATGCTCGACGACGAGAACGTGTCCGACCGCTATCGCACCGACGGCTATGAGCACGACGGCACCTATCTCCGGGTGAACGGCGTCAGCCACCACATCAACTTCAAGGAACTGGTCGGCCAGTCCGTCTGGCTCTATCCCCAGACCGACGTGTTCATCGATCTGGCCAACGCCCGCCAGCGTGATGGTGGCGACGTGCGCTTCGGGGTCACCGAGGTCGAGGTGCTCGACGAATACAGCGACACCCCCGGTGTGCGTTTCATCGACGACCAGGGCAACGAGCAGGAAGTGCGTGGCGACTTCCTGGTCGGCTCCGACGGCTCCCGCTCGATCTGTCGCTTCCTCATCCCCGAGGAGGGCCGCACGCAGTATTTCCGCGAATATCCCTTCGCTTGGTTCGGCATCATGGCCGAGGCGCCGATGAGCGCGGACGAACTCATCTATGCCACCAACGAGCGTGGCTTCGCCCTGATCTCGCAGCGCACCGAGACGATCCAGCGGATGTATCTCCAGTGCAACCCGTCGGACGACATGTATCAGTGGTCCGAGGATCAGCTGTGGGAGGAGTTCCAGTCGCGTCTGGCCGGCCCGGATGGTTTCGAACTCAAGACCGGCAAGATCTTCGAGCGCACCCTGCTGCCGTTCCGCAGCTTCGTGCAGGAGCCGATGCAGCACGGTCGCATCGTGCTCGCCGGCGACGCCGCCCACACGGTGCCGCCGACCGGTGCCCGCGGACTCAACCTGGCCCTGTCGGATGCCCGTGCACTTGGTGATCGCCTGGCCGCCGCTGCCAAGGGCAACGACGTGTCCAAGCTCGATGGCTATCAGGAGGCCGCGCTCAAGCGCATCTGGCGTGCCCAGAACTTCTCCTATTGGATGACCCAGATGATGCACAGCATCCCCGACGAGAACCCCTACGACGCGAAGCGTCGCGCGGGCGAGCTCGAGATGATCCTCGGTCACCACTCCGGACGCGTGCACCTCGCTGAGGCGTATTCGGGTTGGCCGAACGAGGAGGGCGGCGGTCTCTGATCGCTGACTGATCCTCCCAGCGAGGCACGGCGTACGCGCGTCCCTTCCTTCTTCGAGCGGAAGGGGCGCGCGTACGCGTCTGTGCCGGACGGGCCCGGGGCAGGGGCACTCTTCACATCCGAGCCGGGCTTATTAGGGTGGGCACATGATCAAGTGGGAATACGTCACCGTGCCGGTCCTCGTGCACGCCACCAAGCAGATTCTGGACAACTGGGGAGCCGATGGTTGGGAGCTCGTCCAGATCGTCCCCGGCATGAACCCGGAGAACCTCGTCGCTTACCTGAAGCGCCCGATCCCGACCCAGGATCCCCAGTGACGACCAGCCAGCGCCTGGCTGAGCTCGGGATCACGCTGCCGGAGGTGGCGAAGCCGTTGGCGGCGTACGTCCCGGCACAGCGCGTGGGCAATCAGGTCTGGACGTCCGGCCAGCTGCCCGTCGTTGCTGGTACGCCGACCCACACCGGGAAACTCGGCGCGGAGGTGAGCCTGGACGACGGTGTGGCCTGTGCGCGCACCTGCCTGTTGAACGCACTGGCCGCGGTCGCCCAAGTCGCCGGAGGGGTGGACCACATCACCCGGATTCTCAAGGTCGTCGTGTTTGTCGCGAGCACACCGGAATTCACCGATCAGCCCAAGGTGGGCAACGGTGCGAGTGAGCTCATCGGTGAGATTTTCGGCGAGGCGGGAGCACACGTCCGCAGCGCCGTCGGGGTCAGCGTCCTGCCCCTGGACACCCCGGTGGAGATCGAACTCATCGCCGAGGTCGCCTGATCGTCGCGGGATGGGGTGCCGGGCTGCCTCAGCGCGCCCGGCGCTCCACGCGCTCCAGGTCGAGAATGATGACCGAACGTGGCTCGAGCCGCATCCAGCCGCGCGCCGCGAAATCGGCGAGTGCCTTGTTGACGGTCTCCCGGGATGCGCCGACCAGCTGAGCGAGCTCTTCCTGGGTGAGCTCGTGGTGGACCACCATTCCCTCATCGGTCTGCTTGCCGAAGCGGGCAGCCAGATCGAGCAGGGCCTTGGCCACTCGGCCGGGGACGTCGGAGAAGACGAGGTCCGACACGCCGTCATTGGCCCGACGCAGGCGGCCCGCCAACTGGCTGAGCAGGCCCTTGGCCACTTCGGGACGTCCCGCCAGCCAGGGGGAGAGATCCGCGTTCTCCAACACCTGAAGGCGGCAGGCGGTGACTGCCGTCGCCGTCGACGAACGGGGACCGGGGTCGAACAGCGACAGCTCGCCGAACATCTGTCCGGGCCCGAGCACGGCCAGCAGGTTTTCCCTGCCGGATGCGCCATGTCGACCGAGCTTGATCTTGCCGTCGATCACGACATAGAGCTGGTTGCCAGAATCGCCTTCATGTAACAGCACCTGGCCGCGGGCCAGGAGGACCTCGCCCATGGAGGAACTCAGTGCCTCGAAGGCCTCGTCATCGAGCCCGCGAAACAGGGGCGCCTGCTTGAGGATCGCCGTTGTCTCCACGCTAGTCCCTCCTCTTCCGGATGCCGACAGGCTATCGGCACGGCCGCACCAAGGGAATTCCTCAGCGCATAGGATCGCCTGCATGAGCACGCTGACCGCGGGTGCGGTGGCCGATGGCGTCGAGCGACCGGGCGTCGCGCTGGTCCGGCGTGCCCGGAAGATGAACCGCATCATGGCGGAGACCTATCCGCAGGCGGCCTGTGAGCTCGACTTCACCGACCCCTTCGAGTTGTTGGTGGCCACGGTGTTGTCGGCGCAGTCGACGGACAAGCGGGTCAACCAAGTCACGCCGGTGCTGTTCGCGCGATTCCCCGACGCGGTCGCGATGGCCGGTGCGGACCGCGCGGTGGTGGAGGACATCGTCCACCCGACCGGCTTCTTCCGCGCCAAGACCGACTCGGTCCTGCGGCTCAGCCAGGAGCTCGTGGAACGGTTCGATGGCGTCGTGCCAGGCACGCTCAAGGATTTGGTCACCCTCCCGGGGGTCGGTCGCAAGACCGCCAACGTGGTGCTGGGCAATGCCTTCGGTGTGCCCGGGATCACCGTGGACACACATTTCAAACGGCTGGTTACCCGATTCGGCTGGACGACCCAGACGGATCCGGACCGCATCGAGGCAGAGGTCGCGAGACTGTTCCCGCGCAAGGACTGGACCCAGCTCAGTCACAACATCATCTGGTTCGGCCGTCGGCGCTGTCACGCCCGCAACCCGGCCTGCGGGGTGTGCCCGCTGGCCCGGCTGTGCCCGGCGTTCGGTGAGGGGCCGACTGATCCAGCCAAGGCCGAGAAGCTGATCCGGGAGCCACGCGGATGAGCGTTCGGGGGCGCCTGCGGGCTGCCCGCATCGCGGCCATCGTTCTGTCGCTCACGACGTCACTCGCGGGCTGTGGTGGTGCGCAGGTGCAGCAGCGCCAGGGAAACACACCGGCCCCGACCCAGGAGATCCGGGGGGCCGGCGACACGGCACATGTTCTTGATGCCCGCCGCGCCGCGGGCATCGCCGATTGTCCGGTGTCCGATCAGGATGTGCCCGCCGTCGCCGGCGGCCTGCCGGACGTGACGCTCGATTGTTTGGGCGCGGACTCCCGCGTACGGCTGGCGGGGCTGCGGGGCACGCCGCTGGTGATCAACGTGTGGGCGCAGTGGTGCGGGCCCTGTCGGGATGAGGCGCCCTACCTCGCCGACGCCGCGGGTCGGGCCGGGGATGCCGTGCAGTTCCTCGGGATCGACTATCTCGACCCGCACCCCGACCTGGCCGTCGCGTTCGCCGAACACGCGGGATGGCGCTATCCGCAACTGGTCGACCCCGACAAAGCCATCGCTGCGGATCTGCGCATCGTGGGGCCGCCCCAGACCATCCTGGTCGCCGCGGATGGGCGGATCGTGCACCGACATCCCGGCGTGCTCACCTCAACCAAGCAACTGACCGACCTCATCACGACCCATCTGGGGGTGCCGCTGTGAACGACCTGACCACACCGCAGTCCCTGCAGCGCCTGGAGTGTGGCCTGACCAGGCCCGACCTGGGTGCTCGATTGGTTGCCGAACGGCCGGGCCTCGGCGAGGCTGCCCGACAGGCCGCCGTGCTCGCACTGTTCTCCGTCCAGGCCGACGAGACGATTCTGACCGTCCTCGAGCGCTCTCACAGCCTGCGCCATCACGCGGGCCAGATCGCGTTCCCGGGTGGCGGTGTCGATCCCGAGGATGCGAGTGTCGAGGACGCGGCGCTGCGGGAGGCCGACGAGGAGATCGCGCTGCGCCGGGAAACCGTGCGACTGCTCGGCGCGCTGCCTGCTGCGCACGTCGCGGTGTCCGGTTTCGATGTGACGACCGTCGTGGGGTGGTGGTTCGCGCCCCATGAGGTGTACGCGCGGGATCGCGGTGAGGTTGAGTCCGTCCACCACATCCCGGTGAGCCACCTGGTTGACCCGGATAACCGGCGGATCGCGCGGCATCCCTCGGGTTATCGCGGGCCGGCATTCCTCGCCGACGACCTCTTCATCTGGGGGCTGACCGCGCACCTGCTGGATGGGCTGCTCGATCTGGCGGGCTGGTCGGTGTCGTGGAACCGCGCTCGGCAGGTGGAGATCCCCGCGCGGTTCATGCGGGACCGCTCGCGCGCCGAACCCGGGACGGATGCAGCCACCCACTGACCCGCGCCTAGACTCACGCGCGTGACCCTGAGCGCGTTGACCCGGCACACCCGATCCACCTCTCTCCAAGCCATGGCCGACTCCGAAGGCCTCGATGTTCTCGTCATCGGCGGCGGCGTCACCGGCGCCGGCATCGCCCTGGACGCCGCGACCCGCGGTCTGCGGACCGGCATCGTCGAGATGCAGGACTGGGCGGCCGGCACGTCGTCGCGGTCCTCCCGGCTGGTGCACGGTGGTTTGCGGTATCTCTACAACCTCGACATCGGCCTCGTCGCCGAGGCGCTGGGTGAGCGTGGCCTGTTGCTGGAGAAGCTCGCCCCGCACCTGGTGACCACCCAGCCATTCCTGTGGCCGTTGAAGACCCCGGTGATCGAGCGGGGCTATTCCGCTGTCGGGGTTGGCCTCTATGACACCCTCGGCCAACTGCGATCCCCGGGCGCTCGGGTGCCGAGGCAGAAGCACTATTCGCGGTCCCAGGCGCTGGAGATCTTCCCGGACCTGCGCTCGGATCAGTTGGTCGGGGCGATCCGGTTCTATGACGCACGCGTCGACGATGCCCGTCTGGTGATCTCGTTGGTCCGGACCGCGGCCCGCTTCGGGGCGTACGCCGCGTCCCGCACTCAGGTCGTCTCGCTGTTGCGGGACGGTGGGCGGGTGGTCGGGGCCGAGGTCGTCGATCTCGAAACCGGCGAGCGCCACACCATCCGGGCGAGCCGGGTGATCTCCGCTACCGGTGTGTGGACCGACGACACCGAGCGGCTCGCCGGACTGGGCGCAGATGAGGGCCTGCGAGTGCTGGCGAGCAAGG
>JAUNUL010000206.1 GCA_030538175.1 Propionibacteriaceae bacterium
CCAGGTCCCCATTGGCGAAGTCCCGCATGACCTCGTCCTTGATCTCGGTCGACAGCTGGCCATGCAACGCCGCGACCCGGACGCTCTTGAGCGGGCCCTCGGTCAGCTCCGCATGCAGGTCCGTCACATTGCGAGGAACGATGACCTCCGACTCCTGATCGAGCGGCTTGGCGGCCTCTGCCGAGGTGTCGGTCGCCGTGATCTGGGGGCAGACGATGAACACCTGCCGCCCCGCAGCGACCTCTTCGACGACCCGCGCCCATGCCCGGTCCACCCACTGCGGTGTGAACTTCTCGGCAACCACGTTGGTGGTTACCTCGCTGCGGCCGGCAGGTATCTCGCGCAGCGTGGAAACCTCGAGATCCCCGAATGCGGTCATGGCCACGGTGCGCGGGATGGGAGTCGCGGTCATGACCAGAACGTGTGGACGGGTGTCGGCCTTCTCGTTGAGCACCGCCCGCTGCTCCACGCCGAAGCGGTGCTGCTCGTCGATGACTACCAGGCCAAGGTCGGCGAAGCTCACGTTCGAGGAGAACAGCGCGTGGGTGCCGATCACGATGCCGGCCTCGCCGGACGCGATCCGCAGGAGCACCCGACGCTTCTCCGCTGCGGTCATCGACCCGGTGAACAGCACGACCTCCGTCGCTCGGTCTGCGGCGAACAACCCGGCCCCGCCAGCCAGATCACCCAGCTGATTGACGATCGTTCGGTAGTGCTGCTGGGCCAGCACCTCGGTCGGCGCGAGCAGCACGGCCTGGCCCCCGCTGTCCACGACCGTGAGCATCGCGCGCAGAGCGACCAGCGTCTTGCCAGAGCCGACCTCACCCTGCAGCAGGCGCTGCATGGGATAGTCGCGCGCCAGGTCGGCAAGGATCTCCTCACCCACGGCCCGCTGTCCGGGGGTGAGTTCGAACGGCAGCCGGTCGTCGAAGGCCTCGAGCAGGCCGCCTGCGGCCGGCGTACGGGGAGTGGCGGGCTGGGCTCGCGCGAGTCGCCGGCGGTACGCCATCGTTGCGAGGACCCCGAACGCCTCATCGAACAGCAAGCGTTGGCGACCGAGCCAGGCCTCCGCAAGGCTTTCCGGGCGGTGCACCTGGTTCAACGCCGTCGCCAGATCCGGCAGCACGGTGCCGGGGGGCGGCTCGTGATCGATGGCGTGGTCGGCACGGGCCAGAGCCGTCACGTCGATCCCGTGCACGACCTCCTCGGGCAGTGGGTCGGGGATCGCGCCCAGATGGTCCAGCACGAGCCTGATCGTGCTCGCCACCGTCCAGGTCGGCAGCTTTGATGTCGCGGGATAGATCCCGATGAGCCCGGACTTGCTTGCCAGCGCGGCCATCTCGACGTTCTTCTTCGCGCCTCCGATGATCACGCCGTCGTCGTCGAGGATCACGAAGTCCGGGTGCGTCAACTGGAGGCGACCATTGAACTCCCCAACCTTGCCCACGAAGAGCCCGCGTCGACCCGGCACGAGTCGGGACTCCAACAATCCCGGGAACCACTTCACGGCCCTGGGCGGGATGAAGAACGTCATCGTCACGCTGGCCGTGCCGTCGGAGACGGTGGCGGTGCACCGGTTGTGGTGCTTGTTGAAGCTGACGATGTCAGCGAGGAAGGCAGCCGCCTCACCGACCCGCAGGTCCCGCAGATGCGAGTCCTCGGCACCCCGGAGATAGCGCCGGGGCATCAACCGGGCCGCTTCCCCAACGGTGCGCACCCGCATCGGCCAGAACTGCTCCGCCGTGCGTACGCCCGCCACGGTCTCCAACTTCGTCGCTTGGGCCCGGAACGCCTCGGTCTGCCACATGGCCCCAACCTAACCGTCGCCACCGACAGGTCAGGTGCGACGGACCGGCCCAGGTGCGACGGCAGGCCCAGCGCGACGGACAGGTCCAGGGCGACGCCGACGCGGGCGTACGCCGACAGACCCGGCCACAGCGTGCCGACACTCACACCGCCCATGGCCCGGCGTTGCCACGTTCTGTCAGCCGCGGGGGCTAATCTCCCAGAGGCGGTCGGAACAATCCCGGCACAGTCGCCTGCGGAGGTGACACCAGGGTGCGTGTTCGACGATTCCACGAGAACGTGAGGAGTGGGTCCAGAGTGAGCGACGAGACTGGGCAGGCGACTGAACAGGAAACGAATCGCATCGGGTTATGGCTCATCGGGGCCCGCGGCTCCATCGGGGTGACGACGGCCGTCGGGCTGTCGGCCATCGGCCACGGACTGGCCGATCTCACCGGGTGCGTGACCGCGACCCTTGAGCTGGCGGAGCTGCCACTGGTCGAGGTCGATCGGATCGTTCTCGGCGGACACGACATCACGCTTACCCCGATCCAGGCGCGTGCGGAACAGCTGGCGGCCAGCGGAATGCTGCCCGCCGCCGCGGTGACCGCTGCGAGCGGGGACCTGGATCGGTTCGATTCCGAGATCCGTCACGGTGCCACCGCCCACGCGAACGAGGCACAGGCCGAGATCGTCGACCGGCTGGCCACGGACATCACGAGCTTCGCTGAGCGCCATGAGCTGGCGCGCGTCATCGTCGTCGACGTTTCGTCCACCGAGCCGCTGCCAGAGGACCGGCCGGAGTTCCACGATGCCGCCCTGCTGGCCGAGGCCCTTTCCGACCCGCAGCAGGCTCCGCTGCCGCCCAGCTCGCTCTATGCCTTGGCCGCGATCCGGGCTGGTGCGCCCCTGGCGTGTTTCACCCCTTCTGCATCGCTCGGTCTCGCGGTGCTGCAGGAGCTCGCCGCCGACCGCATTCCCTATGCGGGCCAGGACGGCAAGACCGGCCAGACCCTCCTGCGCACGGCCCTCGCCCCCACGCTCGTGCGGCGCGGCTTCCGCGTCCTGTCGTGGGCCGGCGCCAACGTTCTCGGTGGCGGTGACGGCGCGACTCTGGCCGACCCGCAGGCCGTGGGCAGCAAGCTCACCAGCAAGAACCGCGGACTCCGCTCGCTGGTGGGCGATCACGTGGTGACCCCGCTGCACATCGACAACGTGCCGGATCTGGGCGATATCAAGACCGCCTGGGACCACATCCATGCGGCGGGGTTCCTGGGTTCGACGATCACGCTGCAGACGATCTGGACGGCGTATGACTCGATGCTGGCCGCACCGCTGGTCATCGACTTGGCCCGCCTGCTCGATCTCGCCGACCGCAGCGGCGCGCGGGGCCGGATCGGCGAACTTGGCTTCTTCTTCAAGGACCCCTGGGGCTCCGACGTGCACGACTACGCCCTGAAAGCCCAGTCGCTCTATGTCTGGGCGCGCGAGCGCGCCGGTGCCGTGACGGAGTTGACCCGATGAAGCCCAGGCGGGCGATCGGTCGCCCAGCGGCCAGCCGCCCCAGAGTTGGAGAGATCGCTGAACTCCTCCGCGCGCCCGCGGCATTCAGCGCGGTCGGTGATGCGTTGGTGGGGACGTACGCCGGCGGTCCCGTCACCGTCCGCCAGCACTTTCTGCCGATCGCTTCGGTGCTCATCTATGCCGGTGGCATGGGCCTCAACGACTGGGCGGACCGCGAGATCGATGCCGACGAGCGTCCGGAACGGCCCATCCCGTCAGGTCGGGTTCCGGCGGGAACCGCGTTCCGCATCAGCACCGGTCTGCTCGGGGCCGGGATCCTGGTCGCCGGGTTGACCAACGGCCGCCGGGGCTTGGTCCGGGCCGCGATCCTCGCCGGGACCGTCGTCGTTTATGACACGGTCGCCAAGGACACTCCGGCGGGCTCCTGGGTGATGGCCGCCTGCCGGTCACTCAATGTCCTGCTCGGCGCCGGGTCGCTGCCTGCGGCGCTCTCCCCCGCCCTGACGATCGGCGCCCACACCGTTGCGGTGACCGAGCTCTCCCGAGCCGAAGTGCACGGCGCGGAATCGACATTGCCGGAGAACGTCCGGCTCGCCGTCGCCGGTGTCGCCGCTGCAGCCACCGTTGCCGGCCGCCGGCCGAAAAACCGTGTGCTCTGTCTCGCTGGGCGTGCTGCTGGGGCGGTGTCGGCGTACAGATATCTCGCGAAAGCCGTCCCGCCGCTCAATCGCGCGGTCGCGGAACCGACCGGCACCCGCATTCGCGACGCCGTCCGCGCGAACTTGGGCGCCCTCATCCCACTGCAGGCCGCCCTGATCGCCCGCACCGGCCACCTTGTGCCGGCCGCGTTCGTCGCTGCGCTCGAGCCGGCCCAACAGCAGGTCATCCGACGTCTGCGCGGGGACACGACGTGATCGCGGACGCGCCGTTCACGGTGGGCTACGGCACCAACGGGTTCGCCGATCACGCATTGACCGATGCGGTGGCGGTGCTCCGCGCGGAGGGGTACGCCGGCCTCGGCCTCACCCTCGGCTTCCAGCATCTTGACCCGTTCGCCGACGACTGGCAGACACAGGCCGACGCGGTCCGCGACCTCATCGGGGACTGGCCGCTGGTCATTGAGACCGGCACCCGGTTCCTGCTCGACCCGTTCGTGAAGCACCGACCCACCCTGGTCGACGAGCACGCCGAGCCCCGCCTGCGGTTCCTCGAACGGGCCATCGACATCGCTGCCCGGACCAACGCCGATTGCGTGTCAATGTGGTCGGGGACGCTGCCGGCCGGGACCTCGTCCGAGATGGCCTGGGCCCGGCTCGTCGAGCGGATGAGACCGCTCGTTGCGTATGCCACCACCGCGAATGTTCCGCTGGCCTTCGAACCGGAACCCGGCATGGTCATCGAGACGGTGGCCGATGTGCTCGAACTCCGCAGCCGCCTGGGTGACCCGGAGATCCTCGGCATCACCGTCGATCTCGGCCACTGCGTGGCGGTCGAACCGGACGGCGTGGTCGGAGCGCTGCGCCAGGCGGGTCCGTTGCTGCGCAACGTCCAGGTCGACGACATGCTGCCCGGCATCCACGAGCACCTCGAGCTCGGCACGGGCCAACTCGACCTCACCGCGGCGCTGGCCACGCTCGTCGAGATCGACTATCGGGGCCTCATCGCCATCGAGCTGCCCCGCCACTCCCACGACGCCCCGCGCCTGGCCAGGAGCTCCATGGCAGCCCTCAACGAAGCCTGGCACCAAGTGACCGCCGCGACCGAAAGGAACCCATGAGCAACAACGACTGGCTGGATCAGGTCACGGCCGAGATCGCCGCGGACCCACGCCGGATCGAGCGGCATTTCCCGGCGGTCGGCCGCAAGGTGGGCCGCGCTCCCCTGCACCCGGAGATCGATCCGCAGGCCCTGCGCGGATCAGTCGACGACGTTGCCCGTGCCGGCCTCATCGCCACCGTCCTCGAGGCGGCGGACGCGGTCACTGGCGCTGAGCTGCTGACCGATCTCTATCGGCACGGCGACGACGCCGAGCGCCGCGGTGTCCTGCGCGGCCTCGCGGCAATCTCCGATTCCGACCCCCAGTCCGACACCGACCCTCTGGTCGCCACCGGACTCGAGCTGGTCAACGATGCCCTGCGCACCAACGACCCCCGGCTGGTCGCGGCGGCGATGGG